>JACMMS010000087.1 GCA_014378915.1 Methylophilaceae bacterium | reverse complement strand
TTAGTGCTGCCTTCCAATCTCGTAATGGCATGGTCCATTTCTTGGAAGCTTGCAACATGGTTAAATATACCACCTTAAACGCTGCATTATCATTGGGGAATATTTTACGATTTTTAATCACTTTGCGTATTTCTGATGGGTAGTCAAACAGCGTGATGAGATTAGGCCAATGATTGCACCAACTTTTAGCAATACTTGCATACGCACTCACCCACTTCTGTGCAAAGATCTCAAGCGCACGTTCTGCCCCTTCACTCTTTGCCGCTTGGTCAATCGTTTTAAGGTCAGCCGCCACTTCTTTCATGTGTTTTGAAGCGACATAGCGCAAGCTGTTTCTCACCATGTGAACAATACACAGTTGAATCTTCGTGTTGGGATACGCCGCAGCAATGGCATCGGAGAAACCTGTTAAGCCATCCACAGAGGCAATGAAGATGTCGGCCACACCGCGATTTTGTAATGCCGTTAACACATTCAGCCAGAACTTAGCGCCTTCGTTCTCTGAAATCCATAAGCCCAGCGATTCTTTCTTACCGTCTAGATTCACACCCAGTGCCAAGTAAATAGCTTTGTTAATGATGCGTTTGTCCTGGTTGACTTTAACGACAATGCAATCCAAATAAACAATAGGATAAACTTCATCCAGTGTGCGCGATTGCCATGCATGAACGTCTTCAAGCACGGCTTCAGTCACCTTTGTGATGAGGGTGTGCGAGACTTCTGCACCATACATTTCTTGAAACATACTGGCAATATCGCGTGTACTCATGCTACGGGCGTAGAGGCTTAATATTTGGTCATCAAACGCGGTGAAGCGAGTTTGCCCTTTGCGCATCAGCGTGGGCTCAAACGCGCCTGCTCGGTCACGTGGAGTTGGAATAGGCAGTTCTCCAAAGTGACCTTTGAGCGTTTTACCCATAAAACCATTGCGGCTGTTGATATTGCCTGTGGCGTTATCTACATCTAGGTGATGGTTAGGTTCCGCTAGGAGTGCTTCCTCAACCACCTGCTTCATAAGTTGGTTGGAAATGAGATTGAGGTCTTGTTCAGTCTTAACAAAGCTGGCGAGCTACTCAACTAGCTCAACAGGTCATTGCGGAAAGTCTTTTACAGACTGGTTGTTTGTGCCCATGATAATTTCCTTTAAACGTCATTGGTAAAATATCATTTACACAGATTTTTTACAGGCTCTATTTATGAAATACCCGTAACGAAATGTGTCCCGTTTTGTCAAGTAAGTTAGCATAAAAAGACCAATAAAACTGCTTAATGTTTTTTGTTTTGCTTCTTTGGTAAATCAGTATTTTATGTAAACGTATTAGAAGATTACATATGGAATTTAGCAATTAATATCCAAAATAATGTAACAATTAAAGGAACTAAGTTATTAGGACAACCTATCTTGTAAATCAAAGGTCAAAACCATCCTAAGCCGCCTATCAATAACACCCTAGAGTAATCACCTAAGGTATCATGGTAATAAATTAATCTTTATTTAATACAAACCTTGTCATGATCTGCACGATTAGGTTGTGTTTTAGCTTCGGCTTCTGTCATATATAAAACTTCCTTAGTTTTACCATAGAACTCAATGCCTTGACAGTGATAGGTCTTCAACTTGTTATTAACCCACATTTTACCTGCACCGCCTCCTGGAGCTTAAGCCATAGCAGAGGTTGCGGCAGGTTTGGCTGCAGTAGCTTCTTTAGTTTCACTTTACCTGTTTGGGTTGATATTAATTATTGCGGGCACAATATTGATATTTTCAAAAAGTAATTTGTATTGTCGCTTTAGCTTGGTGCGCTTAAATTAAGCTCGATGCAATGTTAATGGTGAGCGCCAATAAAGTTGTATTGAAAAAGAATGCTAAAACGCAATGAATCATTCCTACCTTTCGCATTGCCTTGCTCATAAAGCTGACATCTGCCGTCTGACCAGATGTACCAATGACACAAGCAAAATACAAAAAATCGCTGTAATCTGGGGCAGTCGATCCAGGAAATTCTAGACCACCAGAGGTACTGTGATCTTTGGCGATATAAAAGTCGTGTGCATAATGCAGGGCAAACATGACTTGGATGAATAACCAAGAAGAGATGATTGTCATGACAGCTAAAGCAACGTGCGCTGACCGAAGCGTTCCATGCATATCTTTGACGACGGAAAGTTCAGCAAAGATTGCACCTATTGACATGATAGATGCAACAATTACCATCAGTAGTACAAAGTACTTTCCATCATCCTGCGCTAAAGCACGGGTGCGCATTTTTTCATGAGAAGTCCAGAATACCATGCGCATTGCAAGTATTAAATAAAGCCAAGCACCTATGTTCCATCCGATAATTACCCGAGTAATTTGATGTAATGCTAAAGCATTTGGCATTAGAAGTGCGGCAAGTATGCCAGTCAGAATAGAGCCAAATAGTCTTGGGCGTGAAATAATAAGACAAATGAAAGTTGGGCGCATCATTAGGAGTGATGTAAATTAGGTTACTACGATATACTTAAGTTGCATTTTGACAATGATAATTATTGCCCAAGGCAGCAACACAAAGTCGCTAATGATACCAAATATAAGCAAATCATCACGGGCAATTACCATGTAAATCAGCAGTAGTAGCAAGGCGGGATTAAGCCATACTGGGCAATCCACACGCTTTCTAGCAAGCCAAATAGCGCCTAATTCATTTTTAATTAAACGATAACGTGAAGTCCATTTTATCCACATAGCCTGACCCTTAAAAAAATGCCCTAAGATTTAATTAGGGTCCTGGAAACACATGGTCTAGAAATATAACTTAACTACAAGCTTTGCCATGATCCGCATGATTACCCGCTATTTTGGCTGCGGCTTCTGTAATATATGAACCTTCATTAGTTTTACCATAATATTTAGTACCTTGGCAGTGGTAGGTTTTTGATTTGCTATTAACCCATACTTTGCCTGCACCGCCACCTGGGGCTTCAGCTATGGTAGAAGATGCGCTAGGTTTATCTGCAGTTGTTTTTGTAGGTACAGGTGCCACTGCCACCCCCGCAACACTTGCTGCCGCTGGTGCTGCAGTAGCACCCCACTCTTTCACGCCTTTATGGCCTGAGCAAGCCCCTTTTTTAGTAGGTCCGGTAAATGCTGTGCCATCATTACAAGTAGCTGCAACAGTTGCAGCAGGTATTTCTGCAAATGCTGTAGTGTAAACAGCCGTTGAGCCAATAAAAGCAAACATACTGGCTAAAATGAGTGATTGAATTTTCATATAATCCTTTAATTGATAATATTGATGATGCTTTGGTTACAAGATACTAGCTTTTGTCAGCATTACACTGACTAATAACACTAACGATGTATCGCAAAAAAATGGTTGACCCCTCGGTAATGACAGGCTTTATGTATGACCGTTATTGCTTTTTAGTGGCTAAGTGATAAATAGCTAATAACGCAATAGCTCAAACGACTGAGGCAAAAAACCTGCAGATTGACCCGCCTTATCCCAACCAGCAACATGACCTACAAACGTCGCAGGAAATGAGCCCCAAATACCAATAGACTCTGTCAGGACAAACCCACTAGGATTGTTATCCTCTGGGATCACTGCTTTGGAAATGATTCCTGCCACAAAGCCAATCAAAATAATCCAAATAATATGCATCGCGATCTCCTTTTGAAATTTAATTGAATTGATATTTTTTATATTTAATGCGAATAAATAATACCATAACGTATTAGCTGTTTTTTTTGTTATTCTGTATCCGAGCAGAATTTACCGAATACTTTACAATTGTTTGAAAATCATAGTTTTTGCTGCTGCTAAAACTTACATTATTAGCAATTTTATTGACCTGGATCTAATCAAACAACGGTTAAGGCAGTTTTATCAACGGGTCATGTTAAAGACGGTATCCAAGCCGCTTTAAAACGTCGCGCTATAGCAGATGCTCAATAATTTTGATGACAGTTGATGGTGGAAAAGTGTCCTTAACTGGGGTGTACACAGTTGGTCAGAGCACGATATGGTGAGTGATTTAGTTTGGAATACTGCAGGTGTTACAGATGTAAATGACAATATTTCTGTGGCTTACTAGGCTAACCATACTAACTTTGTCATGTAGCACATTTTAAAGTTCTTTGTGGTAGTTATATTTGAAGTGGACTAATTAAGACAATTGAAGTTGGCTTAATTTTTATAATATACAAAAAACTCTAAAAAATAACCTTTAGGAAAGGATAGCTGGCAACTGACCGCGAGCGGTCTGTGTGCGAGTCTTATTAGCTAGCGCGGGCTTTGCACCAATTTTATGCCAACTTGTTTCACTGACATTGATATCGATTTTTTTTCGCTGCAGGGTGTATGTGTTTCCATCCCAGATCTTGTTCAGCGTTGCCACGCCTTGTACCTGATTAAATCGCGAGATGGCATTGCGAACATGCCTCCCATTTTCTAATGGTGCTTTGTGTTTGTCTGAAAAAGCAAACTCACCTTCTCAGAGGCCGTCGCGTTCTTTCTTGGTCAGTTTTTCATTGATGTCTCCGCTATGTTTGGACTGGACTTCCCCCAATAATGTAGACGTTTTTCAATGTCCGAATTGCTGTTGTTCAAACTGAACGGGGCTTAAATAATTCAAATAACTATGCCTGCGAACACGATCATAAAACACTTCGATGTAATCAAATATTTCTGTTTTTAGCGCCTCTCTTGTGTTGTAAATTTTAC
>JACMMS010000086.1 GCA_014378915.1 Methylophilaceae bacterium | reverse complement strand
GGCGTTAGCACGACATAAGCAATTTACGATTGCCACTCATGTTAAAGTATATTGCTGTGATCCTCAAAGTCCATGGCAACGCGGCACCGATGAAAACACGAATCGATTATTACTTCAGTATTTCCCGAAAGAAACCGATCTCTCCGGGTATTCGCAAGCTGATTTAGATAAAGTTGCGTTACAGTTAAATCAGCGCCCACGGAAAATCTTGAACTTTTGCACCCCTGCCGATGAACTGGATGCGTGTGTTGCAACCATCAGTTGAACGCACCACGGCTTTTTTTAAAATATCGACATCCATGCGCAGTTGCCGATGCTGTCTTTCTAACTCACGGATGCGTATCTGATCCGCCGTCAAAGGCTTGCCTAACCCTGGCTGCCTACTGTGCTCTGCTTGCACCTGAATAAGCCAACGACGAACCGCTGTTTCTCCTAAGTTCATATCATTGCATACTTGTGATACGCTTAATCCTTGCTCGGTGACCATCTGGACTACTTATAGCTTGAAGATTGCATCAAATGCTCTTTGTTTGTTCATTGTTTTTCTTTTCTAATAGTTGGATTATCCACCTATTTCGGTGTCTATTTCTATTAGACCACTACATTACCACTTGCAGCTCAACCTGAGGGAGGTAAGGTAGGTGGGCATTGCGATAGAGGCAGGAAAATGCGGGGGGGCGTGGAGGAGGCGGTGAGCGTGGCATTCCACCTCATTTAAAACAACTCAATTTGTCACAAAGTCAACAAGACCAAGTATTTAAAATCATGCACGAAGAATTACCCAAGATGCGTGATCAGCATATTGCCCGCAAAAAAATTCATGACGAGCTACATAATTTATCTCAAGGAGACCGCTTTGAAGATGCCAAAGCTCAGCAACTTGTTGATCAACTCGCAAAATTAGAGAAAGACAGCACATAAAATCGCGCAAGAACTGAAGCCAAGATTTTTGCGTTACTTACAGCACAACGATGAGCCTCGCAAAGGGATGGGGTAGGGCTAAATCATGAGGTGCAAAACCACATCCAAACTACTGACTTAAAAATGTATGCGGCAAACAAGTCTGATTCTGGCAAATCTTCAATAAAAAGAGTGGTTGTGTAAATAGCCAGCTAGATTCTTTATCAAGCAAAAGGCCTACTGAGTTAGTAAGCCTTTTATAAATATTACCAAAACTTCAAATTATAATTTTGAACTTTAATTTAGTGTAATTTGCTCGCCGCTATCAGCATGGTAATAGGTCAAATGAGCCCAATCACTTGTACCTGAAGTGAGTGAGCCGTCAAATAAAGCTTTGCCATCTACATCAACTACCGCATAACCATTATGGTAAAGCGTAACTTCTGCTTGTTTTTTTCCTTGTCGCATGGCGAAACTAATGCAATTATCATCTTCATCTTCTGAGTACACTTCCCAGTTTTTGCCGCCCGCCAGCTGGGTTAGCCAACCTGGCAAATCGACCTCTACACGGCACACGATTGCCTCTTCCCAAGCAGTGTGGTCAGTATTTGCAAGTTGTTTTAAATTAAATTCATGAGATTGCGTCATCGTTACTGTCCTTTTCTAAAATGTACCTATAAAAACCAACACTTAAACTTACATTTAGAATTGCTATTAAAAATACAATAGAATGATTATGGCGTTCAGTCCTTAAATTTCAAGTTTTAATCATATTACATACTGCACAATTAATTATGCAATGATTAGAAGCAATTGCCATGAATGAATAACGGTGAGATGATGCGTAAAGTTTAGGATACTAATTAATTAGAGCACCTAATTAAAATTTACTTTAATTTTACCTTAACAGATGAGTTGAAAATCAATGCCAGAATTTATCAATGAGATTACTCGTATATTACTCCAAGAGCCAATTTTTTTCATTTTTATTTCAGTCATTTTTGGCATATTAGTAGGCAGTTTTTTAAACGTCGTCATTCATCGTTTACCGATCATGATGGAGCGCGAATGGCAAAATAATGCGCTTGAGATGCAAGGTAAAGAACTACCTATTGTCGAAAAATATACATTAGTAACGCCACGTTCAGCCTGCCCCAAATGTAGACATCCAATTTGCGCATTAGAAAATATACCCGTCATTAGCTATCTGTTTTTAAAAGGGAAATGCAAAGGTTGCAAAACGCCAATTAGCTTACGTTACCCGATTATAGAGGCACTTACGGGTATTTTAATAGGTTTAGTAAGCTGGAAATTTGGCTACAGCAGCATGACGCTGGCCGCTTGGATATTCACTTTAGCGCTCATCACTCTTACATTAATTGATTACGATACACAATTATTGCCTGACGACATTACTCTACCTCTACTTTGGCTGGGCTTAGCCTTTAATCTTAGTGGTGGGTTTACTGATTTAAAATCAGCAGTAGCTGGTGCTATGTTCGGTTATTTAATTTTATGGTCTGTTTATTGGCTATTTAAACTAGTCACGGGTAAGGAGGGCATGGGTTACGGTGACTTTAAATTACTTGCAGCCATAGGTGCGTGGTTTGGCTGGCAGCTATTGCCTGTGGTAATTCTATTATCGTCAGTCGTAGGTGCCATTATTGGCATTGGTCTTATCGTATTCGGTGGTAAAAACAGACAAACTGCAATTCCATTCGGACCTTTTTTAGCTTTAGGCGGAATTGCGGCATTGTTTTTTGGCCAGGAGTTAGCTGGCTTTTACTTGGCATAGCGGCTGGCTACTACTGAATCAATCATCCATATATGTTTGTAGTTGCATTGACTGGTGGAATAGGCTGCGGCAAGTCGGCTGCAACGGAAATTTTTGCTGAACTTGGCGTCAATATAGTAGATGTAGATGTGATATCACACAAACTCACAGCCATCGGCTCACCAGTACTAAATGAAATTTCAGCCGCTTTTGGCAAAGAAGTACTGGATGAAGCAGGTGCTTTAAATCGTAGAAAAATGCGACAGCTAATATTCAAAGATGCCTTAAAAAGGCTAAAACTAGAAGCCATTTTGCACCCAGCTATTCACACGCAAGCATTGCAAGAACTCAACTTTTACATGACTTTAACTCATCAACAAGTGATTTATCAAATATTGGCAATCCCATTACTAACAGAAAATAGCCGTTATCAAGATATCATCAGCCGTGTATTGGTCATTGATTGCGATGAAGATTTGCAAATTAAACGCACTATGCAGCGCAGCAAACTCTCTGATAGTGAAGTTCGCAATATAATATCTAATCAAATATCTCGCGAAAATCGTTTAAAACTAGCTGATGACGTGATAGAAAATAATGAAAACCTTGATAAATTGCGCAAAAAAATTGAACTAATTCATAAAAAATACATTAATACTTGCATAGTTACCAAATAAATCACATAATCTGCTTCAACTTACCATGTTAATGAGCTGACAAGCCTAACAAAAATCGTGTCTAGCTACGAATTCCCTTTTAATGAACGCATCCGCACGCTTTTACGTCTAGAAGATTTATTCGGTAAACTGCACCATAATATTGCAAAAAGCTTGGCCCAAGAACATCACTGCGCCATGATGTTTATGTTACAAATTCTTGATGTAATTGATCGCGCAGAACTAAAAGCTGACCTAATTCAAGAGCTTGAGCGTCAAAAAAACAATATGCTCGGCTTGCGTGGCAATCCGCAAATATCAGAAAAAGCACTAAATGACATTTTAGATAAAATTGATGCTACCAGTACTGCATTAAAGTCTGACAATGGTAAATTAGGTCAGACTTTACGTGATAATGAATGGTTGATGAGCATTAAGCAACGCGCTGGCATTCCAGGTGGTGTTTGCGCATTTGATTTGCCTTCGTATCATCATTGGCTTAACTTAGATGCTGCAAGACGTAAACAAGACTTTGCGCTTTGGTTAACTAAATTAAATCCTATTCATGATGCCGCTGGTACCATCTTAAAAATACTTCGAGGCAGTGGAGCACGCACAAAATATTTAGCCAATAATGGCTTTTTCCAGCAAATGCTTGCCGGAGCAAAGCCTGCACAAATGTTGCGCATTGAGTTACCTGATCGCTGCCCATGTTTTCCAGAGGTAAGCGCTAATAAGTATGCGATTAATATTCGATTTTTTGGTTTAGACAGCATAGAAAAAACTAAAAAATGTGAAGAGGAAATTGATTTTACAATGGTGCTTTGCAACCTGTAACAGCCAGATTGAGCTAACTATAGTACCCAGCTTAAATATTAGAACTCCAAATAATTTAAAATTAAATCTACTAACTTTTAGTCTGTTTAGTTTTATAATTAAGTTAAATCATTTAAATTCTTAACAAACTCCATGCGCCAAGTAGCTTGTCCACAATGTAATCGTTTATCCGAATTTACTCCTGCAAATCCATATCGTCCATTTTGTTCTGAGCGCTGTAAATTAATTGATTTAGGTCAGTGGGCTAACGAGAGCTATAAAATACCCAGCGCAAAACCGATTGACGAAAATGATGATAGCAACGATATAGACAAAACCAATTTAACCTAGCGTTATTAGTAATGCACTCGGTAAAATCTAGACTGCAAATGCAACTTACGACATCCAGCCCAACTCACAATTTCCTATATGAAAAAAACTAATTTATCTCATTTATTCTGTTTAAGCATTCTCATGACTGTTTTACTAGGGCTAACAACTGCTTATGGCAATGTACTGACAAATCAAACTATTAAAGTAAGTAATGCTTGGGTCAGAACGAGCATTGCAGGTCAAAGCGTTGGGGCGGCTTATATGGAAATTTCTAGTGCAAAAAATGTAACACTAGAAAAAGTGAGCGCTAGTACAGTAGGTCATATAGAAATTCATAACATGACGATGACCAATGGCATCATGAAAATGCGCATGCTAGATAAATTAGATTTAATAGCTGGTAAAGTTTATAAGCTAGCGCCAAGTAGCTCTCACTTAATGATGTTTGACCTGAAACAACCATTTAAAACTGGGCAACAGGTGGAATTTAAATTAACGTTTAAAGACAAAGCCAATAAATCATCTACCGTTAAAGTATTAGCGAGGGTTAAAGAAAGCGAATAAAAGATACAGACAGCAGTCTTTACTAAGGCGCCGGACTAACCCATGCAGCACGCTGCAAAGCTACACCTCTGGCACCATATTCCCACGCAGTTAGTTTATCTTTATAAGTCATGCCGCCAAGTGCATAAACTGGACACTGATAATCTGCTATCAACTCATTAAAGGTTGGCCAGCCTAGTGGTGTGACATCCAGGTGGCTTAAGGTAGCTTGCACAGGTGATAGTAGAACAAAGTCTAAAGCTAACTCATGTGCTTGTCGTAACTCTTGCAGGTTATGACATGAAGCAGCCACCATGAGTCCAGCTGGCTTCACTTGTAAACTCATTAATTGTGATGACGTTAAATGCACGCCACTAGCGTCATGCTCAATAGCCAACTCTAAATTACCATTAATAAACACCTTCGCATTAAAGGGTTTACTCATCGCAATTACTTGAGATGCAAATGCTTTTAAAGCCTCAATTGACAAGTGCTTTTCACGAATTTGAATCATGTGCAAACCATTATTTAATGCAATAGTCAATTGCTGAAAAAATAGCACCTCGCCCATTTCTGCCAAATTGGTAATTGCATAAACATCAGGTAGGGCAAGGGCAGATAGAATAGGCAAATTAGCAGGCAGCATGGGAGATACCGTTGTGTGGGCTGGATGTTGCCAGCTTAACGCCTGACCTTCACAAGGTTGAGGCTCACCAACCCAAGCGGTCACGATAAAAAAATGTAGCTTGACGGTCTTTTCTGGGTAGTGAAAAGTGCGAATGATCCATTGGTTAACTTGAGTGACTTCTATGCCCAGCTCTTCACTTATTTCTCGCTTAAGTGCTAACTGGGGGGTTTCATTTACTTCTATTTTGCCACCGGGGAACTCCCACCATCCAGCCCAAGGCTTACCCACGGGGCGCTCAGCTAACAATAAGAGTCCATCTGCACGCCTTAGAATAGCGACAGCAACATGCGTGATGCTATTGACCATATTTAACTTTGGCTATAGCTATTTTTCCTGCGTAATCTCTAGCAAACTGGTAAGCCACTCGACCACTGCGCACGCCACGCATATGGGAAAACATCAGCGCTGCCTGCCTAACATTTTCAATCATTGAACCGTCATTATTTAGGCAGGCTATATTGTGATGCTGCAACCATTGCATTACAACAGCCAAATACTCATCTTGATCGAACGGGTAAAATAAAAGCCATATTCCAAACCGCTCCGATAAAGATACTTTTTCTTCTGTAGTATCGCCTAGTCGAATTTCATCGTCTACGTATTTAGTTTCTAGGTTTTCTGTTATTGTTTCTGGCATTAAATGACGACGATTTGAAGTTGCATATACCAACACATTATCAGAAGTGACTGCAATTGAACCATCTAACACGCTTTTAGTGCTTTATAGCTAGGCTCGCTAGCCTCAAACGATAAGTCATCACAGAAAATAATGAAGTATTCTGGACGAGTACTTAGTAGTACCACTACTATCAGGAAAAGCAACTAAATCTTTCTTATCAACTTCAACTAGGCGCAACCTAACACCAGCAAACTCGGTTAACAATGTCTTGATTAAACTCGATTTACCCGTGCTACGCGCGCCAGTTAATAGCACATTATTTGCAGGAAATCCACTGACAAATTGCTGAGTGTTACGCACAATTTCAGCCTTTTACAGATCAATATTATAAATGTCATCCAAGCGAATAAGATGAGGGTGCGCAACTGTTTGCAAATAACCTCCGCTAACCTGAGTAAGTAATGATGGCTGATATGCTTTGTAGCGCCAAGCAGTTGCAGTCCATTCGGTCTTAAGCAATTTTGGTAATAAGATATGCTCAAGCGTTGCGTTTAAATGTTCAGCACGAGTGATTAACTGCTCTAAATCTTTAGACATGGCGTTTTAAATAGCTTTAAGAACGATAATCTGCATTAATTTTTACATAATCATACGAGAAATCACATGTCCAAATAGTGGCATTCGCATCACCACGCGCCAAGTCCACTCTTACAGAAATTTCCGGCTCTTTCATCACCGCAGCACCTTGCTCTTCTTTATAACTCAAAGCTCTACCACCAAGCTCGGCAACTAGAACATCGCCCAAATAAAGCTTCATGATATTAACTTCTAAATCATCAATGCCAGCATAACCAATGGCGGCTAGAATACGGCCAAGATTAGGATCTGATGCAAAGAACGCGGTTTTAATAAGTGGTGAATGAGCAATTGCATAGGCAACTTTACGGCATTCCTCTTCACTTTTACCATTCTCCACAATCACTGTCATAAACTTAGTTGCACCTTCACCATCACGCACGATGGCTTGCGCCAAAATGACAGTAACTTCGGTTAAAGCATCACGTAAAGAAAAAAAATCAGCACTATCTTCTGCAATTTCTAGATTAGCAGCCTGATTTGTTGCAATCATAATCAGCGAATCATTAGTTGAAGTATCTCCATCCACCGTAATGCAATTGAAAGAACGATTTACTGCGTGATGAATAATCGCATCAAGTGCAACTTGGCTAATAGCTGCATCTGTCGCAACATAACCTAGCATGGTTGCCATGTTCGGATGGATCATGCCAGAGCCTTTGGCAATTCCAGTAATAGTCACCTCTTTGCCACCTACATTAAGCTTGCGCGAAATGCCTTTAGCAACAATATCAGTAGTCATAATGGCTTCTGCCGCGTTAAGCCAATTATCTTCAGTCAAATTTTCCATACATGCTGGCAAACCTGCAATCACACGTTCCACAGGTAATGGATCTAGAATCACACCCGTTGAAAATGGCAATATTTGGCTAGATGCTAGCCCTAGCAAGCCACTTAAAGCCTCACAAGTTTGCACGGCATTTGCCATTCCCTGTTCGCCCGTACCCGCATTGGCATTGCCTGTATTAACCAACAAAGCACGAATAGCGTTATTTTCTTTTGCCAAAAATTGCTGACATAAAGTCACTGGCGCTGCACAAAAACGGTTTTTAGTAAAAACACCCGCAACGCGACTACCTTCAACCAATTTGATGACCAGTAAATCTTTACGATCTGGTTTACGAATATGGGCTTTAGCAACACCAAGTTGCACGCCGTGGACGGGATAAAGCGAATTAGCGCCTGGAGCTAGTAAATTAACTGGCATATTTTATTCTCACAAAATTTAATGCTATAAATATGGTTTTAAAATAGGATTTTTTAAGCACGAAGCTAATTTAAGCGCGGCGCCATGTGGTGCCTTGAGGCGAGTCTTCTAAAATAATGCCTGCATCTGCAAGCTCTTTACGAATTCGATCGGCCTCAGCGAAGTTCTTAGACTTTTTTGCTTCGGTTCTATTTAAAATTCTAGTTTCAACAGAAATTGTTGAAAAAACAATGCTTACATTTGAATAGTCATCTGCATTTACACCTTCTTTGATCGAATCATGTGTAATACTATTTTGTAAGTGAGCATTTGGCTCAGACTGTAACAAGCCAACAACTTTACCTAAACCCTTTAGCAAATTAGCTGTAACTAGAGCCTTTGTTTTATTAAGTTCATGAGCCAAATCAAACAATACCGCCATCGCTTCTGATGTACTAAAATCATCGTCCATAGCCGCTTTGAAGCGTATGGCTTGTGGATGCTGCCAATCAACTTTAGCACTAACCAATTCAAATCCACGTAAAGCTGTATATAAGCGATTAAGTGCTGAATTAGCATCATCCAAATGTTTATCTGAGTAATTTAATGGACTACGATAATGTGCTCGTAAGATAAAAAACCTTACTACTTCGGCTTTATATTTTTCTAATACAGTGCGAATCGTAAAAAAATTACCAAGTGATTTGGACATTTTTTCATCATCAACCCGCACAAAACCGTTATGCATCCAATAGTTAGCCATAGTGCATTCGTGCGCCGCTTCAGATTGCGCAATTTCATTTTCATGATGCGGAAACTGCAAATCTTGCCCTCCTCCATGCAAATCAAAATGCTGGCCTAAGTGACATGCACTCATTGCCGAGCATTCAATGTGCCATCCTGGCCTACCCTGGCCCCAAGGGGAGTCCCAGCTGGGCTCATTAGGCTTTGCGGCTTTCCATAATACAAAATCCATCGCGTCTTGCTTAAAAGTGTCGACTTCAACCCGTTCGCCAGCGCGTAAATCATCTAGTGATTTACCAGATAATTTACCGTAATCATTAAAGCTGCGCACAGAATAGTAGGCATCGCCGTTAGCGGCAGCATAAGCATGGCCCTTAGACATTAACGCGCTAATCATATCCAACATCGGCTGAATATAAGCAGTTGCACGCGGCTCAATATCTGGACGTAGTACACCAAGCGCGGCTGAATCTTCATCCATCGCCTCAATAAAACGCTGGGTAAGTTGGCCTACTGATTCGTTATTCTCGCTTGCACGTTTAATAATTTTGTCGTCAATATCGGTGATATTACGCACATAAGTTACATCGTAATTAGATGCACGAAACCATCGACTTACCATATCAAACACGACCATCACACGCGCATGGCCTAAATGACAATAGTCATACACTGTCATACCACAGACGTACATGCTAACTTTTCCCGCAACTATCGGCAAGAAGGTTTGTTTGTCGCGGGACATTGAATTGTAAATTTTTAACATAGTTTACTGCTTGTTTTTAGCGCTATTTATTCACGCTATTTTTAACTAATTGGAGATAAAACGCACTTTAAGCTAAAAACGAATGTTTTTAATCAATAAAATCTAAATAAAGCTTAAATAAGCAGATGAAAACTTAAACGGCTATTGGAGGTTACTTATGCTCTTGATAGAATTACGACTTAATCAGATAATCGGTAAAAGTATATCATAATGAATAGTTTAATCGTGCTAACAACAACTGATAGCAATCGCCTAAGGGAACAACCAAACATGACGAAAAAATCAACATTACTAATGCAACTATTAGCGCCTGCTTTGCTGACGATTAGTTTAATGGCTGCAAATGTTGCACCAGCTTTTGCGGATGAGTTAAAAGATATTGCGCAGATGGCCGATCAGGGCCAACAAGCTGCCGCGCTAGATCGCGTCAATGCTTATTTGGTTAAAAATCCTAAAGATGCCCAAGCCATGTTCATGAAAGGTGTATTTTTAGTTGAACAAGGTAAACGTGATGAAGCCACTAAGGCATTTGTTGATTTAACCGAGAAATATCCTAACCTACCAGAGCCATATAACAATTTAGCTGTTTTGTACGCAGATGCTGGCCAGTACGATAAAGCACAAAAAGCCTTAGAAACGGCTATTAAAACACATCCCAGTTATGCCACTGCCCATGAAAATTTAGGTGATATTTATGCCCGCAGAGCATCAGAAGCTTATGACAAGGCTTTGCAGTTGGATACAGGCAATACACGCGCTCAAAGTAAGCTCGCATTGATCAAAGACTTATTTGGCCCGAATACCAAGCTAGCCTCTGTTGCAGCCAAAGCAACCGCTGCAGCTAAAGATCCAGTGGTTACAAATCCTGTGAAAGAGCCAGCAAAAATAGTAGCAAAAGCTGAGACGCCAGTTAAAATAGTCGCATCAGAAGCGGCTGTCGAAAGCGGTGCAGCAAAGGTTGCAAACAATACAAATGACAACAGCGAAATTACAGATGCTGTTGATGCTTGGGCAAAAGCATGGTCTGCAAAAAATGTTGATAAATATCTGGCCAGTTACAGCAGCAGCTTCAAAACCCCAAAAGGCGAAAGCCGTAAAGAGTGGGAGCAAACGCGTCGTGAGCGTGTAGGTCAGCCGGCAACTATAAAAATTGAAGTTAGCAACCCTAAAGTTGTGATGGAAGGCGTTAATGTAGCAAAAGTAAGTTTTAAACAATCCTATCGTGCTAATGGCAGTCCGCAATACACATCAAAAACACTGACCATGAAAAAAGTGGGCGATAATTGGTTAATTGACCAAGAGTCTACACGTTAATTAAAGGCGATAATTTCCAGTGTTGCATTTTCAATATCAGCTGCAAGCTTTAAAAAAACAGAGTAACAAAACGGATTAGTTGTGCGTAATAGAAAAACAAAGATTATTAATGGTTGTTTACTCGCGGCTTGCGCCCTGATTCCTTGGAACGCTACAGCGATTAGTCATAACAGTGTACTAGGACGCAATGTCATTTCATCAGAAAATATTGCATCTAAATTAGAAAGTCTTGAGTCGTCATCAATAAGTTCTAGCAACCAAACTGAAGCATTATTAGTTAAAAGTCTGTTTGAAATTACGCAAGGCAAAAACAAACAAGCACTTGATACCATTGATAAATTAATTGCTAATACGCCAAATTTCAAACTCGCCTATTTAATTCGTGGCGATTTGTTAATGGCGCAAACTAAGCTAATTCAAGGGTTTGGTGATTCGACGGTTAATACTAATGCTGATAACGTTACTGGGCTAAAAGATGAGGCGCGTAGCCGCATTGAGCATTATTTATCAGAAAAAGTAGCGACTTTACAGCCTAATTTACTCATACAGCCTAATGTTAATCAGCATTATGTCATTGTGGTAGATACCGACAAAGCGCGACTTTATCTCTACAAAAATGATAATGGCAATTTAAGCTATGTCACAGATTATTACGTGACTATCGGTAAAAATGGTGCGGGTAAAGAATCTTCGGGCGACAAACGTACGCCCGTTGGTGTGTATTTTGCCAGCAGCAAATTAAAAGCTGCGCTACCTGACTATTATGGTGAAGCGGCATATCCACTTAGCTACCCCAATGAAATTGACCAACATCATAATAAAACCGGCTCTGGTATTTGGCTCCATGGCACACCCACCAATACATATAGTCGGCCTCCACGTGCCAGTGATGGGTGCGTAGTATTAAGTAAGCCAGATTTACATAGCCTTGAACCAATATTACAAAGCGGCAATACGCCCGTCATTATTGTTAATAGCTTAGAATTATCTGAAAATGGCTCTAGCGAATTTAATGGACAAAAAGCTGCGCTGAGTGAGGCTATTAATACTTGGCGTAAAGATTGGGTAACGCAAGATACTACTCAGTATTTAAGTCATTATTCAAAAGAATTTTTTAGTCAAGAAGGCAACTATGATTCGTGGGTGGAATATAAAACACGTATTCAAGCATCTAAGCCCGAAGTAAGTATTGCACTCACCAATATGAGCATGTTTAGTTACCCCATTTCAAGCAATGATGGTACTTCAGCAAAAAAATTGGTAGTCGTCGATTTTGAACAAGATTTTAGAAGTAATAATCTACAAAACAAAATGCATAAACGGCAGTATTGGGCGCTTGAAAACAAAACCTGGAAAATTATTTACGAAGGAAAAATATGACCTTAAAGAACACTGTGTCTAAGCTACTATTAGGCATTTTACTCTTAGGCGTGATATCGGTATCTGCTGCAGCTGATTTACCTCGCGTTGAAATTGAAACGAACCAAGGTAATATTACACTTGAACTGTATCCAGAAAAAGCACCAAAAACGGTTGCCAACTTCCTACAATATGTAAACGCAGACTTTTATAAAGGCACTATTTTTCACCGAGTAATTAATAACTTTATGATACAAGGCGGTGGATTTACCCGGGATATGATGGAAAAGCCAACAAATGCGCCTATTGTAAACGAAGCTAATGATGGCTTGCTAAACGAGTTGGGCACCATTGCTATGGCACGTACTAACGAGCCAGATTCTGCCACCGCACAGTTTTTTATTAATTTAACAAATAACCAATTTTTAAATCACGTTTATCCATCACCAGAACAAATGGGCTACTGTGTATTTGGTAAAGTCATTAATGGTTTAGATGTGGTAAAAAAAATTGGCCTTACGCCTACATTGACAATTGGTGGCTTTGCAGATGTGCCAGTTAAAGCAGTGATAATTAAAAGTATTGAAGTAATTAATGGCGGTTCCACTCTGCCAACACCAAAGTAATATTGACATACATAGCAATAATTTACGACTACCAACTCATACTTTAAAAGGATTGATTTTGATTAAATTAACAACTAACTTTGGTGATATCACCCTAGAGCTTAATGCAGAAAAAGCGCCAGTTACCGTAGCAAATTTCTTGCAATATGTAGAAAGTGGTTTTTACGAAGGTGTTATTTTCCACCGCGTGATTGACGGCTTTATGCTACAAGGCGGTGGTTTTGACACCAATATGAAACAAAAAGCGACGAACGCTGAAATTAAAAATGAAGCCAATAACGGCTTAACCAACGATAAATATACCATTGCCATGGCAAGAACCTCAGTGCCAGACTCTGCCAGTAGCCAGTTCTTTATTAATGTAGGTGATAATGGCTTTTTAAATCATACAGCGCCAACTTCAAGTGGCTGGGGTTATGCGGTATTTGGAAAAGTAGTTGAAGGTTTCGATGTCATTGATAAAATCAGATTAGTCAAAACAGGTAACAAAGCAGGCCATCAGGATGTGCCAGTTGAGGCTGTGATTATTGAAAAAGCGGTTGTTTGCTAGTTATAGCAGTTCGCATACTCAAGCACGATAAAGAATAAATTAAGCTGAAACAGGATGAACCAATCAAGTTTTAGCTTATTTATTTCTGACTTACACCTCTGTCAATCTCGACCTGAAATAACAACACAATTTATCGCGTTTTTACATACAACAGCTAAACAAGCAGAAAAACTCTTTATATTAGGTGATTTATTTGAATACTGGGCCGGTGACGATGATATTTCAGATAAACATCATACAGATGTCATTAATGCCTTAAAAACGTTGAGTAATAGTGGTACAAAAATTTATCTAATGCATGGAAACCGCGACTTTTTAATCGCTGATGGATTTGCAGAAGTTGCAGGCTTAACCCTTTTAAAAGACCCTACTGTCGTCAAATTATATGGTCAACATGTTCTGCTAAGCCATGGTGATGCATTATGTACTGATGATCACGCTTATCAAGCATTTAAATTACAAGTACGCGACCCGGCTTGGCAGCTTACTTTTGTGAACCAGCCTTTAGCCTCACGTAAAGCCTATATAGCGTCTTTGCGACTTAAAAGTAAGCAAGAAAAATTCACAAAAACGATGGAAATTATGGATGTTAATGCGGATGCAGTGACAAATTTGTTACGTCAGTATAACTATCCCAAGTTACTAATTCATGGTCATACGCATAGACCAAATCAGCATCGATTAACCGTTGATGGTCATCTTGCTATACGCTGGGTATTAGGCGATTGGTATGAACAAGGCAGCTGCCTAAAACTGGATGATACTGGCTGTGTTGCTCAAGCTATTTAACGGCTTTAAGTAAAAGACTTAATGAAAAAATTGTTGATTTGTACTAACTACCGCGCCAATCCTAATCAACACTCATGCGCAGCACGTGGTAGCAAAGCACTTGCCACTGACTTAGCGCATTTAGTAAAAAATGAAGAGGTAGAAATCATAGTTGAAACGTCTAATTGCTTAGGATATTGTGATATTGGGATCAATCTTAAGCTGTCGCCAAATGGAGACTTTATTCACAATGCCATTAAAAGCCAAGATAGCCAAGCAAAACTATTTGAACTGATAAAAGAATTTGCTATTAAATGACTTATATTTTGATTTTGTGGCCTTTACTAAACAACATATCCAGGTATTAGGTGCTCGTCCACTTCATCTATTTGTATAGGTTCTAGAAATTTTTCTGCATACCGTAAATAGATTTTTTCACGTATAAAGATATCGAACAAATCTGGATCTATATGATTATCCAGCTTCATTTTTCCTAAAATCGTCAGTGACTCAGTCAGCGTTTTTATTTTTTTATACGGCCTATCACGTGAGGTAAGCGCCTCAAATATATCAGCAATTCCCATCATGCGTGCAGGCAAAGACATCTGATCTCGCGTTAATCCTTTGGGGTATCCCTTGCCATCCATCCTCTCATGATGGGCTCCAGCATACTCAGGAACTCGGCGCAATATTTTTGGATAAGGCAATGACTCCAGCATATTAATGGTAACAACAATGTGATTATTAATAATCGTCCGCTCTTCTGCAGTCAAAGTACCACGTGAAATATTGAGGTTATACACTTCGTTTTCAGTTAGAAATTTAATAACTTCACCCTGCTCATTTTCAATCTTATAATCTGCAATTGCCTTGATGCGCAACTGGTCTGCGATGCTCATATACTCTGCGCCATAATTATTTTGTCGCAAAAAAAGTTTGTCATCATCTAGTTTTTGCACAAAACACTGATATTCTTTTTCTAACTTTTCCACTTCAGTGGAGCGATTAACCTTTAGCATCTCCAACTGTTTTTGTAGCATATTTCGCTGCGTTTGTGTTTTTAACAACTCGAAACGTTGATCAATTAGCTCTATACGGTCAAAAATAGCAGATAACTTAGTTGGCTTATCCATCACGGCCTCTGGAATGGCCACTTTCCCGCAATCATGTAACCACGCGGCAATTCGCAATTCGTAAAACTCAATCTCAGACATTTTAAAGTCTTTTAAGGGGCCTTTTGTGATGTTGTGCGTTGCTTCTGCCAACATCATGGTTAGTTCTGGCACGCGCTGGCAGTGCCCTCCCGTATAAGGTGACTTTTCGTCAATGGCATCTGCAATTAACTCAATAAACGCCTCAAAAAGATTACGCAGGCCTTCAATTAAATTATGATTAGTGAGTGCTATTGCCGCTTGTGAAGCTAATGACTCCACTAAACGCTGGCTTGCTTTAGAAAATGGAATGATTTCTTGGTTAGCTGCACAAATAGCATTGATCAGTTGCAATACCCCAATAATTTCATTTTCATGGTTTTTAAGTGGAATAGCGAGTACTGACTTCGAACGATAGCCAGTGGCTTGATCAAAACTACGTGTACCCGAAAAATCAAAGCCCTCGACTAAATAAGCATCATCAATATTGATTGAAGTTTCATTTAGCACAGCATGTGCCGCCACCATATTAATGTTTGGACGACCATCCTCAAGATACAAAGGTAGTGGTTGGTAAGAAATTGCAACCCCCGTTGTACCACCCATAGCAATGTCAAGGCTATCAGTAAGCATGATTTCAAACTTTAAACGCTTGTCATCCGTTACTGTGTATAAAGTGCCACCATCTGCACCGGTAATTTCTTTAGCGCCTAGCAATATAATTTCTAGCAAACGATTGTTATCTCGCTCCGCAGATAAAGCGATGCCAATAGAATTGAGACGCTCAAGCTGTTTAATTAGATTAACTTCAATCATCGTAGCTAACAGCTTTCACTATATGAAGAAATTAGAGAGTCAATTGGATTAAGCAAAATAAAATTCCATTTTAACCCCTGCTAATTCAATAATATCATGGTCATTCAACTGGTAGGCTTGCACACCAATAGATTCATTATTCACTATAGGTAATGATTTGCCCTCTACATGAGTAATGAAATAACCAATGGTGCGTTTAGTAATGACAGCAACTTGCACGCCAGGCTTACCCAAAGTGGTCAATGTTTTGTTTAAAACTAACTGACGACCAGTGCTTGATCCATTGAGCACTTGCAAATTGCCTAATGAAATAGGCGCCACGCTTGGGCTAGGCTCTACCACTTGACTAACTATAACTGTAAACGGCTTAGCTATAAGCGCTTCAGGGCTATTCTGTTCCAAATTATTAGCTGGTTGACGGCTTGGCGATGGTTTAAGCAAGATAGTTTTTTCAAAGCCATTCGAACTGTCTGAACTCGCTTTACTCAGTAATTTTTCATTTTCATATTTGAGCTGATATTTACCCAATTCAATTACGTCACCATGTTGAAGCAAATGTTTTTTTATTGATTTCCCATTGATATAAGTGCCGTTAGTACTTGCTAAATCCTCTAAAAATGAGTCATTGCCTATCGTCAACAAAGTAGCATGCAAGCCACTCATGGCTAAGTTATCAATATGTATATCGTTAGTTGGTCTTCTGCCTATGCCTATGCGCTCTTTATCTAACGCATACTCATTTAATACATGACCCTCTAAAGATAGTGTGAGCTTTGCCATAATTTACCTTGTTTACATAATCGGGTATTACACATAAAAATCTATTTTAACCAATCTAAAAAACGCTGTAACTTGCTAGACTGATTAGGGTAAGCTTTAGTTACTTTGGCAATTACCACCGATATATTGTCTTTTCCACCATTATCATTGGCCATTTTAATTAACTTTTCTGCCATTAAGTCTAGGTTAGCACTTAATTCTACCGCTTTAAAACAAATATCCTCATCATCAACTAAATCTGACAAACCATCTGAGCATAATAAATAAATATCTTCCACTTGCACAGGATACTCATGCACCTCAAGCTCAACTTGAGGCTCAATACCCAAAGCACGCGTGACTAAATTTTTATTATTAGAATACTTAGCTTGCTCAGCTGTAATTAAGCCTAGATTCAGCTGTTCTTGGAGCAGAGAGTGATCTTCTGTCATTTGCTGCAGCACACCATGACGTAATCGATATAAACGAGAATCGCCGATATGCCCAACAACCATCTTATTATCCGTTAACAAACAAACGACTAAAGTTGTGCCCATTCCAGCACACTGCGCTTGATTTTGTGAAACTTGGTAAACCACCTCATTGGCTTTTTTTACAGCATGAATCATTGCCTTACTCGCCATCTCTATATCAAAAGCAGCGATATCTTGCATGATGTCATCTGTATGGTTTTTTAAAGCCTCTGTAAGCATAGCTACCACGGTTAACACGGCTAACTCACTAGCCACCTCGCCAGCTTTGTACCCGCCCATGCCATCAGCCAGAACCAATAAGCCTATTGTGGCATCACTGGCTATAGCGTCCTCATTATGCTCGCGCAGTTTGCCTACATCTGATTGCCGTACAACCTGTAAAACCTCGCGCATATTCATGACAATTGATGGGATTTTTTTAAGTAAAGGAGAATACTTTTCATGTAACAACTAGCTGAAAATCTGTAGTAATTTGATCGTGATTTACGCACTAGAATAAGTACATTGAACTCAAGGTTTTAGAGAATAAAATCATTGGGGAAACGACTATTACTGCAATCCAATCAGATTGCCAGAAAACTTGCTTCACATCATTCTCCTAATATTTTATTACTTGTACTGGGTTAGAAATTACGCCTTTATCGTTTTACTTCATTGGGCCTTGCAACTGCTGCCAGTTTATCTAGCACACCATTGATATATTTATGACCATCTGTACCACCATACAACTTAGCCACCTCAACGCCCTCATTGATGGCCACACGATACGGAATACTCACATCATAAATAAGCTCATAACCAGAAATCAGTAAAATGGCATGCTCAACAGGACTAAGTGCATTGATTGACCTATCAATAAAGACGGCAATACGCTCATCTAACTCAGCTTTATATTGAATAACACCTTGTAATAACTGTTTAAAATAAGCTTCATCTGCTTTTTTATATTCAGGATCTTCTAACATATCACGGAATACTTGCTTTAAATCTGATTGGTTTAGCAGGCTACTGTACACCGCCTTAAGCGCTAATTCACGAGATTTACGGCGGTTTTGGCTAGTTTTTACTTTTTTACTTGGTATTGTAGGTGAGTTATCAGCAGGGATAATTGAAGTCACTATTTTATTATCTGGTGCCTCACTCATTACAGTGCTGCCACCAAGTTAGCCATTTCAATCGCCACTTGCGCGGCCTCGGCACCTTTAATACTCATTCTTGCAATCGCTTGCTCGTCATCTTCAGTGGTTAAAATTGCATTAGCAACAGGTACACCTGTATTGAGTTGGACTTGTGAAATACCATGGGCAGACTCATTAGAAACCACTTCAAAATGATAGGTTTCACCGCGTACAATCGCACCTAATGCAATCAATGCATCAAAATTATCGGTGAGTGCCATATGTTGTAGCATTAATGCTGCTTCTAATGCACCTGGCACGGTTGCCAAAGTAATATCATCTGCTTTAACACCTAATTTCAATAGCTCAGCCTCACATGCAGCCAATAAACCATCACCAATTTGTGGATTAAATCTTGATAACACAATACCTACTCGTTTGCCTGTACCACTCAAATTAACTGCTAATTTTTTCACGCTTAATTCCTAAATATTTAATTTTAATAATTAATTATTTAGCATTTTAACAAACAATCGCAGAATCGTACTAAGCTAATTCTTTATGTCGATAACAACCAATCGTATGATCATTCAGCATACCAATGGCTTGCATCATCGCATAGCAGATAGTCGGGCCAACAAACTTAAAACCACGCTTTAGCAAATCTTTAGATAACGCCTTCGAAATAGCTGTTTGCACAGGGATTTCAGCATGGCTTTGCCAATGATTAATAATAGGTTCACCCTCAACAAAACTCCAAATATAAGCGTCAAAACTACCAAACTCAGCTTGTATTAACAAAAATCGTTTTGCGTTATTAATGGTTGCTGCTATTTTTAAACGATTGCGCACAATGCCTGCATCTTTCATTAATGCAGCTACGTTTTCTGCATCATACTGGGCAATTTTGTTTACATCAAAATTATCAAATAACTCACGATAGCGCGCCCGCTTTTGTAAAATAGTGAGCCAACTTAGTCCAGCTTGCGCGCCCTCTAATATTAAAAACTCAAATAGAGCAGGGTCATCGTGTAATGGCACACCCCATTCAGCATCATGGTATTCGGCCTCAATCAAAGTCTTAGCCCATTTGCAGCGTATTTTTTCCATTGGCTAACTAAACAATATTGCGGCTTTTTGAATGGTGCTCCAAACACCATAACTAATAGGTATCAATACCAGCAACCATGCAAACACTGCTAATGGTTGTAAGCCTTTTTTAGTGGATGTAGTGGCTTTAAGCAAATCAGTAGATGGGTTTTCATGCGCTATTTTTTTCTCAACAGCCAACTCTGCTTTAGTCATATAATATTGATAAGCCACTGGTTTTACTAAAAAATTAGCAAAAAAACCAACTATTAACATACCCGCTAATACGTAAAAAATAGGCGCATAAACATCGGCAAATGCCACACCAGATTCCAACCTAACATCATGCATATAATTAACGACTACAGGGCCTAATATACCGGCTGTTGACCATGCCGTGAGTAATCGCCCGTGAATTGCACCAACAAATTGTGTGCCGAACATATCGGCTAAATAGGCAGGAATAGTGGCGAAACCTCCGCCATACATAGAGGCAATAATGCAAAAGCTGGCAACAAATAAAGCGAGTGATTTCGATCCTGCGAAGTTGGATACAGCAACATACAGGATAGCGCCAAGGACAAAAAAGATGAAATAAGTTTTCTTGCGTCCCAACTTATCCGATGAGCTTGCCCAAGCAATGCGACCAAAAATATTAAATAACGAAATCAAGCCCACGAACCCTGCTCCAACAGCTGCAGCCGTTGCCGTGAGTGCTTCATCTTTTTTAATATCTGCAAAACTAATATGTGGTTGGCTAATTAAAGCACCGCCGAAAGTTTCTTGCAACATGGGAGCCGCAGCACCAATGATGCCGATACTGGCGGATACATTCATACATAACACTAACCAAAGCAACCAAAACTGTGGTGTTTTATGCGCATTTTTTAGGTGTACATGATGTGATGCAATCATGCTGTTAACCGCTTTAAATGGTGGTGTCCAATTAGCAGGTATCCAGCCAGATGGTGGTACCCGGTAACTTAATGAGCCAATTAACATAAAAATGGTATAAACAATGGCTAATGTAACAAATGTCTGCCAAATGCCTTGTTCTGTGGCGGTAGAAAAGTGCTTCATCAGCATGATTGCAAGTGGTGAGCCTATCATCGCACCGCCACCAAAGCCCATAATCGCCATGCCTGTTGCCATGCCACGACGATCAGGAAACCATTTAATCAGTGTAGAAACTGGTGAAATATAACCCAACCCCAAGCCAATACCACCAATTAAACCAGATCCTAACCACATCAACCATAATTGATGTGCATATACACCGTAAGCTGAAATGAGCAACCCACCACACCAGCATAATGTAGCCACTAAGCCAGCTTTGCGTGGGCCTGAACTTTCCAACCAGCCACCCCAAAGTGCAGCAGAACATCCAAGCACAACAAAAAATAGGGTGTACATCCAGCCTAAATCAAATTGAGTCCAATTGCAATCTGTAGCAAATAAAGCTTGTGCCGTACCGCCTAGTTTATCTGCAAACGTTTTAGCACCAGCAGCACAAGCGGCCGCAGGTTTGCCATTTAAACCAAGGACTACTTTACCTAATGGTTTCCAAAATACGGAGAACCCGTACGCCATACCAATACATAAATGCACGCATAAAGCAGCTGGCGGAATCAACCATCGGTTATAACTGGGGCTAGCGGTAATATTTTCTTTGGACAAAAACTTGGTGATAAAACCTAACATGCTGACATAACTCCCATAATGACTAATACGATGATGAGTATATTTAAATCAATACTCAATATTTTATTAATTATAAAACGAGCTTATCAAATAGGTCTTCGCTTGGCTACGTGCTTAATCATGAAATTACATTTTTATTAAAAATCACCAGCTGTTTGAATTAATTTCTTACACAGCCCTTTCATGAAACTGTCACAATAGCGTCATAAGATAAGCGCATTCACCAATTTAAGGATTAAGCTATGCCGGCCAATATACTTGTAGTTGAAGATGAACCAGCGATTCAAGAATTATTAGCACTCAATATTACTCAAGCTGGACACAATGCTATACGTGCTTTAAGTGTAGAAATTGCTCAAGGCTTATTGCGCGAAACCTTGCCAGATTTAATTCTTTTAGATTGGATGCTACCAGGAATGAGTGGCATTGAATTTGCACGTCGATTAAAGTCTGACGAGCTAACTAAAGCCATCCCCATTATTATGCTCACTGCGCGCAGTGATGAATACGACAAGGTGCGTGGCTTAGAAGTAGGTGCAGATGATTACGTCACTAAGCCATTTAGCCCGCGCGAACTTAACGCTCGCATTAAAGCGGTATTACGCCGCCGCGCACCACAAATGACCGATGATCCAATTGAAATTAGCGGTCTACGTTTAGACCCAAGCTCTCATCGTGTGACAGGCAATGAAGCACCCATAGAATTAGGTCCAACAGAGTTCAGATTACTGCACTTTTTTATGACGAATGCTGAGCGTGTTCATACGCGCAGCCAACTGCTAGATAAAGTATGGGGTGATCGTGTTTTTGTAGAGGATAGAACTGTCGATGTGCATATTCGCCGGTTACGTAACGCATTATCTGTTTCAAAACATGAAGATTTAATTCAAACTGTGCGCGGTGCAGGTTATCGCTTATCAACGCATATGAGTGAATAGGTTATTTGCCAACTCAATAAAAAAGATAAAACTAGAAAAATAAATATTGGCGATCCGCCACAAATCATTGAGTAGTCAAACGTATAATGCATTATTGCATTAATAGGGTCATTACAATTGCAAGATATTCGCTGGAACGCATTTTGGCTACTGTTTGCACTCACACTTATCTGCTTGGTCAGTTGGGTTGCTGTAGACCTAACGACTGCACTCGTTGTTTTTAGTGTTGCCAGCAGCCTTTATTTAGCTTCACATTTGTATTGGCTACACCAATTATCACGCTGGTTAAAAAAGCCTGAAATTAAAACTATTCCTAATGGGTTTGGCGTTTGGGAAGATGTTTTTGCAGAGCTTTATCATGAACAACGTCGCCACAGTCGGAGTAAAACTCAGTTAAGTTCCGCCCTAGGCCGCTTCCGCCATGCGGCAAGTGCATTACCAGATGGCGTGGTGGTACTCAACAGTGATAACAAAATTGAATGGTGCAACCCACCTGCCGAATCTCAGCTTGGACTCAACTTAAATCAAGATGAAGCACAACCCATTCAATATTTAGTACGTGATGTAGATTTTATAGCCTACTTACAAAGCCAAGATTACGTAGATCCCATCAAAATACGTTCTTGGAGTAACACCGAACTTAGCCCCGAACACAAAACAGAAATCATACTAGAAATTCAACTCGTGCCATTTGGCACAAAACAAAAACTACTGATTTGCCGTGACGTAACTTCCTTAGAAAAAATAGAAGCGATGCGACGCGATTTTATTGCCAATGTATCGCATGAGCTACGTACGCCCTTAACTGTAGTCGGTGGTTTTTTAGAAACTCTCACCGATATGAAAGGCGCAGTTTTACCTAGCACACGCCCTTACTTTGCGATGATGCAAGAACAAACTGGCCGCATGCGTGGAATTATCGAAGATCTACTCACTTTATCGCAAATCGAAAGTAACGCACAAAGCCCCGAAAACAACCAAATCGATATGGGCAAATTACTAGGTATGGTACAGAATGACGCGAGAGCTTTGAGCCAAACGCTATCAATTACAAATGAAACAGGTCAACAACAGCAACAAAATATCACTTTAAGTTTTGATGAAAATTTAAATATCATTGGTGCTATAGACGAATTGCAAAGTGCCTTTAGCAATTTAGTCAGCAATGCAGTACGCTACACGCCACGACATGGCAACATCTTTATCAATTGGTATTTAGAAGTAAAATCAGGGCAACAAGTAGCTGTTTTTAGTGTTAAAGACTCTGGTATTGGTATCGAACAACATCATATTGATAGACTGACAGAACGCTTTTATCGGGTAGATCGCAGTCGCAGTCGCGCCACAGGTGGCACGGGCCTTGGGTTGTCAATTGTTAAGCACATACTGACGCGCCACCAAGCCAAACTAGAAATAAAAAGTATCATGAACGAAGGCAGCACATTCAGCGTGATATTTTCAAAAGAAAGAATCGTGCAAAAACAAGTGCAGCTATTTGAATAAGCGTATTTGTACGCCATAATCCATCATGCTAGTTTGTGATCAATCTTCATGAATAAAAACAGCTTCTTAGCCACTTCACTGATTTCGTTAGTTTGTTTACTATCAGCTTGCGCGACACAAGAAAACATTACCGGCAAACCAATCCCTCTTCAAATCGATCGTAGCTCAATTAATCAATTCGCTAAAAACGATATGGATCGCATGGCTGACATTGAAATGCGCGAAAACACTGAAAGTTTACGCATTTTAATGACCAAACTTTATAAGCGTAATCCACGTGAGCTACAAAAAAGCTTAATCACTATTAATGCATCAAAAATACAGCAAATCAATAATGTAGGGCAAATGGTTGATTGGGTTTTTACTAATAACGTGGCGTGGCAGTTTGAGTTAATCAACAACCTTCAAGGTGCATCCGCAATATTTTTAGCCTTCAACCAAGATAATACAGGCGATCGCGTTTTACCATTTATTGTAGGTTTACAAACCATGCTAATAAAAGCGCATGGTGGAAAAACTGAGCATTTTTTGACTGACAACATTAATCCACAGATCATTTACAATGTAGCACGCAATATTGAAGTGGCTGGTTGGAAGCTTTCTAGCGCACATAATGCAGAAGGCAACCTATACTTAATCAGCAATCAAACCACGAGTGATATTAGCGATAAATCTGGTCAGGCGAGTAACCTAAGTTTTGAGCGGGAGTTTGGAAAAATGATTGGCCGAGCTGATTTATATGCAATTGCATTGGAATAAAAATCACAACGCTTAATTTCACGTGTGGTGCAAAGTTTAACCACTTTGCTATTTTTACCATTTTAAAGGGCTATTAAGACAAGCACTACTAACAAAGCAAAAGCGGCGCATTGACAATAATTGCTGTGCAACAGCCGTTTTATTCCTTAACAGTTAAATGATATGGATGATGCATATTAAATAGCGCTACTAGAATTGCTTATTTTGCTAGCAACTATTTATTTAACTACCTCACCTATTTTCACGTTAATTGCGGGCTTAACAGATACAACACGGTTGAGCTCATTACCAGTTTTATCATAAAAAATAACGGCTGGCAGCGCAGTTTTAGATAAGTCTAAAGCAAACATATAAACCCCAAGCATATTGCTCTGTAGCCATTAATAATGTCGCATACCCCATATTTTGCTGTATTTGTGCAGATAATAAATATGCAACGTGCACAGCTACATCGCCACGTTCTGTGAGCACTACAATCACACCTTTATCACTTAATTCAGCTTTAGAGGTTACGCTAGCTCTAAATTCATTTGTAGGTTTAGCAATCGCAGATAAACTACCTATAGCTAATACGGCACCCAAAAATATTGACGGTCGGCAACTAAATATACTCATAAACGATCTCCTTAACGTTTATAGACAAAACAATATGAAATATTGCCTAACGTATCAGCATAGGCTGTGCCAGAGACATCTTAACTCGAGAAATTAAAGTGTAGTTAATTAAAGATATTGACTGAAGATGGCGTATTGATTGGCTTAGAGTAAGATGTAAAAATCTATTTGTATCGCATTACAAAATGTAAATATGATATTAAAATGGGCAGAATGAGTTAAAAAGGTACAATGGCTGTCAATTTACAGCACGGATACATTGCTTTTAATCATATATATTTAATGCATATTTAACGTGTGTGGAGTTTTTTTAGCGCTTGATGCACCCAAAATAATACACATAATCGCTGAATTTTCCATGATGAAATTAATCAACTTCTCCAGCAATAGCGCTTTATCGCTTAAGCCAAGATCATGAAACTGAAAAGTCAGTGCACGTGTAAAAATAAACAGAAACAACAGAGTAACACCAATGCATATCAGTTTATATTGTTGCCAATACTCCACAAAATGCTCGCGTGATTTTATTAAGACAATCATGATCGTCAAAGCCATTAGTAGCATTAGAGAAATCTGAATATAACGCCTGTAAACATAAAAATGATGAATCATCAAGTCGCTCACGACGGTTTGCCTAAGCAAAGTCTGCAAATCTAATTGTTTATTGAACCCTAAAAAACCTAAAAATAAGGTAAGAAGGACCCAAAAAACAATTTTATCACCCTGTTTTTTATGGATTAATAATTGATTAAAGACTTTTATTACAGCAATTAGATAACTCAAAACCGTAATCCAACCGAAAGCATCGGGGTCACCAATACCAGGATGCCAAGGCTGATTTGTGGTGGCTGAAAAAACGAAGTCGATTTGAAAGAAATAACTTAAAGTGATTACAATGAATAAAATATTGCAGCGATATTGTTGAGATAAAGTTTTAAGCATTTTTGTTAGAAGACATCAACACTATAATCACGGGCTCACTGATTGATTAATATTAAATGGTGCATTATTTACTTGAGACAAACCTTATTCAAAGGATGATTCTTCGCGCGCACCTAAAACACTCATGACTTCACTTCTCTGGCCATCATTCATGTTCCACCACTCTCTAATTTCATCAATCGTGCGATAACAACCAGCACATAGACTAAAATCGTTCATGCTACATACACCAATACAGGGAGATACTATATTTTCAATACTCATGATTGGTTTGCTCTTTTAACTCAGCGCACCATGGCACTGCTTATATTTTTTGCCAGACCCACATGGGCAAGGGTCATTTCGACCTACTTTTACACCTTCGCGCTCAACTGGCATAGCTTGTAAAGATGGTTTAGTCTCTGCAGATTCATTTGCAAGCGCCTCATCAAAACCTGCGTGATGGTATTGAATATTTTCTGGTTCGGCAGGCATTTCAACCGCTTCTACATCCGCCTCGCTTTTCACTTGTACGAGCATGGTTACTTTAGTGACTTCTGACTTCACTGTATCTAATAAGTTAGAAAATAGATCAAATGCTTCACGCTTGTATTCTTGCTTAGGATTTTTTTGCGCGTAAGAACGTAAATGTATTCCTTGACGTAAGTGATCTAGCGCAGATAAATGATCTCGCCAGTGAGTATCTATACTTTGCAACATCACAGCGCGCTCAAATTGACGCATAGTTTCTGGGCTTGCTAAGGTTTCTTTGGCTTGATATGCAGCATCTGCCGCATCAAAAATACGCTCGCGCAAGGTTTCTTCATGTAAATCCGGGTTCTCTTCTAGCCATTGTGCTACGGGCAAATCTAAACCAGCATCTGCCTTTAACGCACCATGCAAGCCAGCCACATCCCACTGTTCTTCCAAACTACCCGGCGGAATATAAGTAGCAATCATGGTGCTCACTACGTCAGCACGCATGGCAGAAATTGTACTACCGACATCAGTCGCTTCAAGCAGCTCATTACGTTGTTCGTAAATCACTTTGCGCTGGTCATTAGCTACATCATCATATTCAAGCAATTGCTTACGAATATCAAAGTTACGGCCTTCTACTTTACGTTGTGCATTTTCAATTGCACGCGTGACCCAAGGATGCTCAATTGCCTCACCATCGGGCATTTTAAGTTTTTCCATAATGGCTGAAACACGATCAGATGCAAATATACGTAGCAATTGATCTTCTAAAGATAGGTAAAAACGGCTAGAACCCTGATCACCTTGACGACCAGAACGGCCGCGCAATTGGTTATCCACACGGCGCGATTCATGGCGCTCAGTACCTGCAATATGCAAACCACCCGCGGCTAAAACAGCATCATGTACTTTTTGCCAATCTGTTTTAATTGTTATAATCTTGTCTTCTTTTTCGGCATCGCTAAGCTCTTCATCCGCTTTAACTGCGTGAATTTCAGACTCTGGATTACCACCCAATACAATATCCGTGCCACGACCTGCCATATTGGTGGCAATCGTAATCACACCAGGACGACCAGCTTGTGCAATTACATGCGCTTCGTGTTCGTGTTGTTTTGCATTGAGCACTTGATGCTCTAGTTTTTCTTGACGCAAAATACTAGAAATTAACTCAGAGTTTTCCACCGTAGTGGTACCAACTAGTACTGGTTGACCACGTTTTTGACAATCTTTAATATCCTCAATCACTGCAGTATATTTTTCAGTTGCTGTGCGATAGACTTTGTCCATATTATCTTTACGCTGCATAGGCTTATTAGTTGGAATAACAACCGTTTCCAAGCCATAAATTTGATTAAATTCATAAGCTTCGGTATCGGCAGTTCCTGTCATGCCCGACAGTTTTTGATACATACGGAAGTAATTTTGGAATGTAATAGAAGCGAGTGTTTGATTTTCTTTTTCAATCACCACGCCCTCTTTGGCTTCAACGGCTTGGTGCAAACCATCCGACCAGCGACGACCTGGCATAGGGCGGCCTTTAGACTCATCGACAATAATTACTTCATTATTTTGCACCACATATTGTTGATCGCGATGGAACAAATTTCGGGCTTTCAAAGCAGCGTGTAGATGATGCACTAAGCTAATATTAGCGGCATCGTACAAGTTAGTATCTACGGGTATCATACCTGCATCAGCCAATAGCGCTTCAGCGTGCTCATGCCCTTGTTCAGACAAATTCACTTGCTGCGCTTTTTCGTCCACCCAAAAATCGCCTTTGCCTTCTTCCTCTGTTTGCGCGATAAGTTGTGCCGCAATGTTGTTCATGTGTGTGTAAAGCTCCACACTATCATCTGCCTGACCTGAGATAATCAGAGGCGTACGCGCCTCATCAATTAAGATTGAGTCAACTTCATCAATTAATGCGTAGGTAAGTGAGCGTTGCACGCGTTGCTCAGCGGTAAACACCATGTTGTCGCGCAGATAATCAAAACCAAACTCGTTGTTAGTACCGTAGGTAATATCGGCTGCATAGGCTTGCTGTTTTTCGTCGTGTGGCATTTGCGATAAATTCACACCGACTGTTAAACCAAGAAAATTATAAAGCTGTGCCATCCACTCAGCATCGCGTTTAGCCAAATAATCATTCACAGTTACAACATGCACACCATTGGTAGTTAAGGCGTTAAGATATGCAGGTAATGTCGCCACTAACGTTTTACCCTCACCAGTACGCATCTCGGCAATTTTGCCATCATTAAGCACCATACCGCCTATCATTTGCACATCAAAATGCCGCATCTTTAGCGCACGCACGCCACCTTCACGTACGACGGCAAAAGCTTCTGGCATCAATTTATCTAACGATTCACCATCTTGGTAACGCTGTTTGAACTCAGCCGTTTTTGCACGTAAAGCCTCATCGCTTAGGGCTTGCATAGCGGGTTCTAATACGTTAATTTGATTGACTTTTTGTGCGTATTGTTTAACTAGCCGGTCGTTACGACTACCAAATAATTTCTTGAACAATGAGGTTACCATATGAATTTATACCGACTTTCGCACTTAATTACTGCCCATTCAACATACAGCTCAGCCATTTATAGCTAAGTGATTGAAATGAGATTTTAATTTGACTAGTTAATAAAAAATAAAAATGACGCTTAGTTAATTAGCAATACTTTAATTTACATCTTGGATTTTATATCTTGTTAAATGGGGCTTAAAAATACCATTTCAAGAAAATTTAACACTTCACGCTTACAGCAAGCTTACCCTGCATTTGCCTGCAAATATTTACGCGGGTCTAAGGGCTCACCATTAATACGAATTTCATAATGCAAATGAGCGCCTGTAGAACGCCCAGTGCTGCCGACCAATGAAATCACTTGACCTTTTTCTACACGATCACCTACGTTTACCAAAAGTTTAGAGGCGTGCGCATAGCGCGTTTCTATCCCAGATCCGTGATCTATCTTTATGATTTTACCATAATCGGGCGTTTGGTCTGCGAAGATCACAATACCACCAGCTGCAGCATGAATTGGTGTGCCAACGGCTGCAATAAAATCCAGCCCCTCATGAAAGGCACGTGTTCCTGTAAATGGGTCTATCCGCCAGCCATAGCTAGATGAGTTATATGCCGCGGCTACTGGGCTACTATTTGGCAAGGTATCTTTCAATACACTTTGTTGCAGTAACTTAGATTCTAGTTCACTCAGATAATCATCTCTACCATCCACTGCTTGCATGAGCTCATCCATCGCTTTTTTCAGTTCTGCTTCACTTAAAGGTGCAGAACGCACCAATGGCCCGCCACTGCCTGGCTGCAGATTTTGCAAATGCTTTAAATTAGGATTATTCTTAATCGTTACCTCTTTTTCGCCTGCCAATTTAGCTAAACGTGCACTTTGCGCGTCTAAACGTAAAATGCGCGCTTGAAGCTCACCAAGCTCTAATGCGTAAGCATCTACATGTTTTTGTGGATTTAATGAAAATTTCAACTGCGGAGGTAGTAAAGCTTTTACACCCTCTTGTTTTATATCACCATGCGGGAGTATAAAAACTAACATCAGCAATAAGGGCATTAACATTAGGCCTGCAATAATTAAAGTCACTTGCAAATGTGATAAGCTTTTAGCCTGAGCTAAATTATTAGACATGAATATAATATTCATTGTGTTCCTTTGTTAAAGCGCTTTAATTTCAAAAAATTTGATGTTTAAGCGTTTAATTTTTAATCATCTATTACCAATGACACGCATTTGATAGACTTTTTAAACACACATAACTTTTACATTATTTTATGCAACAACTTAAAACTTTATTTAGCTCAAATGAAAGCTCAGACAATAGACTTATTGAGTTAAACCGCCATGCAGAAGCCATTAATTTGGCACAAAAACTTTGGTTGACGGCAGCACCACAGCAAATTAGTCAATTTAGTCGTGCTATTAGTTTAAAAAACCACCAACTTTATGTCGTTGCCGATAATGGTGCAATAGCAACAAAAATCAAATTACTCAGGTCTACCCTATTGACTAAATTACATAATTTGACATTAAGCGACCCTTTCAGCAGGGGATGTAAAGTTACTGCAATTGACGTGAAAGTGCAAGCAAAATCTAACCTAAACAAGCCGCCTAAACTTCAACGCAGGCTGTCAGACAGTGCTTCGCACAGCCTAACTAACCTAGTTGAAAACTTAACAGATTCACCGTTACGCAAAGCACTTGTTAAACTAGCCAAACGCACTTAGTGAATTAGCAGCACTAAATCTAAATTTAATCATCTGAAGGTAGTTAACTGGTTGCACGCAACCAATTGGTAGCTATTTTTTATGAGCTGGCATGCTTGTTGTATAATTTTCAGCTACCGATTGGTCGCCCGCTTTTTAATGATTATTTTGGACTGTAAGCTTTGAATTCAACTCTACAACCTCAATTAATGAACTCACTAAGCCAGCTTTATCCGATGTATAAAGCCAACAAAAATAGGTTGTATTGGGCGATATTATGCTCATTGATATTACATATTTTATTAGTTTACGTTCTGCCCGCGCTTAAGTTTCCTGAGCCTAAAAAGCCTGGTGTTTTAGAGATAGTATTAATGCCGCCAGCAGCCCTTAAGCCCTTACCAGTTTTAGATCCTGTTAAGCCAGTAAAACCTGTTAAACCAAAATCAATCGAAAAAAAACCAGTTAATGTTCCCAAGCCTATTATAAAACCGAGTCCGATTAGTGAACCTCCCACGCAAGAGGTGACACACGACTCAACCACAGCAGTGATTACTAGCACACCTAAGGCCGAAACAATACAGACTTTTACGGCACCAGCGGCGGTCATCAACGAACCAGCAAAACCTTTAGGCCCGTCTGAAGCTGATATCAATGGCGCGCGTGGACAATACGCAGACATGTTACGTCGTGAGATTGCAAAGGATAAGAATTATCCCAACATTTCGAGAACACGCAGTCAGCAAGGTGAAGTAGTGTTGGATGTTAAACTTGATAGCAACGGCAAAGTGTTATCTGCAACCGTGCATACAAGTAGTGGTTATGAATCACTAGACAGAGAAGCCATCGCCAAAATCAATAGAATTTCACCTTTTCCATTACCACCAGAAGCACTAAAAGGCCGCACGTTTAATGTGTCTGTTCCTATTTCATTTAAACTCGACGTCTAATAGCTGCCTTCAGTTTTAACATGCAAAAAAACGAGATCGCTAAAAAATTTATCACTGATTCATGAGCTTATTTTTAAGGCATTAATATTGCTATCGATCACTGCGGGCAGTTATGGGATTTATTTATGGGATAAATCATCGCAAGAAACTAAACCCATCAACTTGCTTATTCTGGAAATTCAGCAAACCCATGGTGACTTATACAGACAAATGAAGGAGCTATTTGACGCATTTTTTTGAGATGATAAAGATGCGATTAGCGAGTATGACCAATACACCCTATCGATTGAGGAGCACTTTAGTTCCCTTAAGTCTTTAACAGAGACCTTTGCACCAACCAGTTAAACCTCCGTGCTTAGGTCAATTTCCATTTTTTAATTTAAATCTCACTCATTCCTGAGTGGTTTTCTCTTAAAACCTCGTCTTTTTTGGCAAACTTATGCCAATAACAAAACGATTTCATTCCGTTCCCCTGCTTTTACCTACTTTT
>JACMMS010000085.1 GCA_014378915.1 Methylophilaceae bacterium | reverse complement strand
CGTGAAATGGCAAGGCATGCTGAGTTAACGAAAAACACGGGCGTTAAAGTATACTTTGCAGACCCACATAGTCCATGGCAACGTGGGATTAACGAAAACACCAATGGCTTACTGCGTCAGTAACTGCCCAAAGGTGAAGACTTAAGTATCTTCGGCCAGGAAGCGTCAGATGCGATTGCGTGGCAACTCAACACTAGACCCCGAAAGTCGTTAGGGTTCAAATGCCCTGCTGAGTTGTTTACACCAGATGCATTTGATTTTAGGCAGCATCATGCTTCACTTTTTGCACTTCAACCTTGAAACCGCCGAATTATGAAAGTGAAACTTTTTTTATTAATGCGGAATTTTGCAAACATTGCTAATTAAGAATATCAATATATTACCGAAAAAATCTGAATATTTCTATTATCAGACCTAAGCTAGGACGTTCACTTTTAGGTAGTGAGGCAGAACGCCTTAATGCTTTACTTGACCATGCTTTGGCTATTTTTATGCGAGATGGCTATGACTTGGCTATTATCGGCAAAATCGCCCGTGCAGCAGGCGTTTCTACCCGCACCATTTATGAGCGCTATGATAATAAAGCCGATCTAATGGTGGCTTCAGTCTCGCGTATGCTGGGGTGAGATGTAGAGCAATTAGAATAAATAGAAGGGTTAGAAAATATCCCACCCCACTTGGGGATAGCTTCATTAGGACATTTAATGATAGAGCGGGTGACTAGTCTTGATTTGATCTCTTTTTATCGTATGGCAGCGGCAGAGGCGGTGCACTTCCCAGAACTAACCAAAAAAATGAAGGCAAATGGTCCAGAGCGAATACAGGGTGTGATTGCCGATTATTTAGCTCAGCAGGCGAACAAGGATGGTATACAAATTGATAGCTCAGAAAAAGCCGCTGCTATGTTTTGCCATAAGTTGATTTCAGAGCCGCGCCATAAAGCGGTGTTGCGAATTTTAGAAAATAATTGGGATGCTCAAGACCATATTGCTTATGTAGTCCATATTTTTTTACACAGAATATCCAATAAAAAAGAGCATGAAGAAAGTAATCAATGATAGCGCCGTTAAAAATAAAATTGAGCTTGATGATAAGCTTTGCGGTGTTAGGCAGTGGCTGCAGTGTTTCCCTGACTATTTAAGACCTAATATTAAAGCGCGATGAAACATGGAATGCTAAATTAGCAGAAGATCCAGATAATCGCCTGCCACATCCCGGGCAAGTGGAGCAGTTAATAGGCTGGTGGCGGCAGTTTAATGACCCAGTACTCACGCAGTTTTGCAATCCGCAGAGACCAGTAGTCCAACATTAGATAAAGCAATCGCTAATATTAAATCAGCTCGAGCTAATACGGTCTTTGCCGGAAGGTAGGGCTTGCCCACACTAACTGGCAATGCTTCTGCAATGCGTGCCAACGGTTCGAGTATTGCTGGCATCAGCAGCATTTCCACCAGCAAAACAGGTACGCTGGATGCGGCTTGGGAGCTTGATTTGTTGGGTGTCATTAAATTTTCTAACCAAGCCGCCGAGGCGTGCTTAGATGGAAAACAAAATGATTGGCACACCGCTGGAGTGAGTTTGGCGCTGAAGTAGCCACCAGTTACGTAGATTATCGTGCCTGCGTATTGTGGGTAGCGGCTTACCAGCAGGCGTTAGATTCTAAAAAAGATACTGCACGTTTGACGAATATTTTACCAGGCGCTGGTTTTTCTGCTCCTGTAGATGCAGCACTAGCAGAAGCTAGTTTACGAGCAACAGAGTCTAGCTTAATTGGTCAGCAAGCGCAGTGTGATGGCACTTTGAAATCATTGGTGGCGCTCACTATTCTGCCTGAGCCGTATTTGCTTACCTTGCTTGCTAGAAATGCTAATTTGCCAGAGCCCGCAGAGTTCACAATAGATATCCTACCTGCCCAGTTAATTACTCAGCGCCCAGTTTTGGCTGCAGATGAGCGTAACTTGGCTGCAGCCAATGCTGATATTGGCGTAGCCACGGCTACTCGCTACTTTAGCGTATCACTTTCGGGTTCTATGGGTCGCAGTAATATCAGTAGCAACGGTTTTTCAAGTAGCAGTAACACATCGTCATTTGGACCATCCATCAGCTTACCTATATTTGACGGAGGTAAATTGAAATCGCAAATGAGCATTGCAGAAGCTAATTACACCATTGCCTATGCCACTTATGAGCAAGATGTTCGCACCGCTGTAAAAGAAGTCGAGCAAGCTTTGGTGAGCTTAGATAGCGCAGCGCGAAGTGAGATTACCGAAAAAAACCAGCACGGAGCAATATCCTAAATATTACCAAGCGGAAGAAATGAATTGGCGCTCTGGGGTATTAGCTTAATTAAACTGGAAGATTTGCGTCGTCAGTTAATCAATGCCTAATTGAGCCACATTACCCAGCAGCATGATCGTGTGCAATATTGGATTCCGCTATACAAAGCTTTAGGTGGTGGTTGGCAGACTACTAGTGCAGTCAACAAAGAAACTGGTGTAGAAGCAAAAGAAAAATCCGTGTCTCTTAGTCAATTCACTATGAATAAACCTAGCCCAGAAAGCACCTCTCCAGAAAGTACAAAATGAGCCAATTTAAACTCCCCACCGCAAGCTTTTGGATTTTTTATGGCAATTCTGATTGCAATCATTTTTTTTATTTAATATTACATAAGCCGGCAGGCAAAAGCTCCGCTGAGGCAGATGCAACCGCTCAAACAAGTATGGCTGTAGAATCTGTACGTCCAACAGAACAATCATGACCTATGCGATTGACTATGAAAAGTTCAGTTAACGCTTGGCAAGAAGCCCAAGTAAGCGCCGGGATTGGTGGATTGCGTATTAAACAAGTGTTGGTCGATTTCGGTAGTACCGTTAAACGCGGGCAAGATTTAGTATTGCTAGCCGATGAAAATGTGGTGGCTGATGTGCACAAACAGCAAGCCACAGTGGCGCACGATAAAGCAGCCTTAGCTGAGGCAAATCTAAACGCCGATCGTGCGCGCGAAATTAAAGAAAGTGGTGCACTTTCTAGTCAGCAGATTAACCAGTATTTAATTGCTGAAGAAACTGCAGAGGCTAATTTAGCACTATCGCAAGCTGAGCTTGAAAATCAGCAAATACGATTGCGTCAAACGCATCTTATTGCCGCAGATGGTGGGGTGATGTCATCGCGCACTGCCAATTTAGGCGATGTGGTGTCAGCAAGTGGTGAGCTATTTAAGTTAGTGCGTCAAAACCGCATAAATTGGCGCGGCGAAGTAAGCGCACCGCAATTAGCGCTCATTAAAGCGGGTCAACAAGTACATTTACTATTACCAGATAATCTCCAAACACTCGGCACCGCGCTCATGACAGCGCCAACCGTTGATACTAGTACCCGCAACGCCTTGGTTTATGTCGATTTGGCTAAAGCCTCGGCTAAGCCTGGTATGTATTCACAAGTTACCATTGATATTGGTAGCAAACCAGCGCTGGCAGTTCCGCAAACCGCACTGGTATTGCGTAATGGTCGCAGCTATTGAAACGAAATACTGCCCACTAAAGAGGCGGGTAAGGCACAGCAAGTTATGCAAAGTAATGTCACCACAGGCCGTAGATTGGGCGAATTTGTTGAAATTGTAGATGGCATGCAGGAGAATCCATTACTAGTCGTTACGGGTGCTGGATTTTTAAATGATGGCGATTTAGTCACGGTAGTCAATAAACAGGCAGCAGTGGACACACAAACTGGAGCTGCAAAATGAATTTCTCTGCTTGGTTTATTAGAAACCCCCATTCCTTCAGTACTGCTATTTGTTGCACTTACTTTTATCGGGCTGGTCAAACTTGGCAAGCTCGGGATAGAGCGTTTCCCTGACATTGAAGTGCCTGTCATTTGTGTAAGTGCCACACTAGAAGGTGCCGCGCCAGCACAACTTGAAACCGAAGTGGCGCGGAAAATAGAAGATAAAATTGCCACAATCGGCGGTATTGAGCATATACGCACGACTATTACGGATAGTTCAGTAAACATCAATGTGGAATTTAATATTGATAAAAATTCAGAAGAAGCTCTCAATCAGGTGCCTAACGCCGTAGATAGTGCCCGTTCAGATTTGCCTTCAGCGGTGACTAATCCTGTTATTTCTAAAACCACTACATCGGGCGGTGCTTTGCTCACTTACGTAGTAGTGGTTGATAATATGAGTCAGCGTTATCGTGGTATGTAGATAAAGATATTATAAAAATGATGTTATCAGTTGAAGGCCTTGGCAAAGTGGCACGTCTGGGAGGTGTAGATCGGGAGATTCACGTGAACCTTAACCCCATGTCGATGGTGGCTTTAGGCATTACAGCCAGTGATATTCTTCGCGTATTAAACAAGTTCAGCAAGATGCTTCTGGTGGACGCGGCGATTTTGCGGTGCCATTCAGGCAATACCCACATTAGGCGCGGTAGCAACGCCTGCCCAAATTTCCACACTGGATATTCTCCTTTTTGATGGTCGCCATATAAGTTTAGACCAAAAAGCTACTGTAGAAGATAGCATTGCTGAGCGCAGTAGTTTCGCCACACTAGATGGCAAGCCCGTGATAGGTTTTGAAGTGACACGCAGCAAAGGTACTAGCGAAGTTACGGTTGCTAAAGATGTACGTGACGCCATGAGCAAATTTGCAACCGAGCATCTACAGGTCCGCATTAAAGAAGCGCTATATACAGTAAAACCTACACAAGATAATTATGATGGCTCTATGCATTTGTTGTTTGAAGGTGCACTGCCAGCGATTATAGTCGTATGGTGGTTTTGCGCGATTGGCTTGCTACTTTGGCGTCAACAGTAGCATTGCCTTTATCCATTATCTCATCATTTTCTGCCATGCTTTATGCGAGGTTCAGTTTGAACGTGCTAACCCTGTTAGCTTTGGCGCTAGTCGTGGGTATTTTGGTGGATGATGCGATTGTGGAAATTGAAAATATCGTACGCCACTTGCGCATGGATAAAACGCCTTATCAACCGGCGATGGAAGCGGCCGATGAAATTGATTTTGCCTTAATTGCTACAACTTTTAGACTGGGGGCGCATTTCTGCCCACCGCCTTTAAAGGAGGTATTCCAAGTGAATTTTTTAAACAGTTTGGTATTACAGCGGCCGTAGCAGTTGTTGCGTCGTTGCTGGCAGCGCGATGCGCACTTATCTCGCTGCGGTGCAATGGTGTTTGCGTTTTCGCAAAACCGTCGTGCTGGGCGTGATTGTATTTATTATTGCCTCGCTTGCAATTTGCCCGAAGGTTTTGTGCCAGCCTCTGATACCAGCCAAACCAAAGTTTTCATTAGAGTTGCAGGCGAGTAGCACCCTGCAACAAACTAAAGATATTGCAGCACGCGCACAAAAATTATTAATTCAAATGCCCGATGTTACCCAAGTATTTACTGCCCTGGGCATGAGTACTTCGGGCGGTAATGAACCTTCTGCCAATAATAGTAGCAACGATGTGCGTAAAGACGCACTGACATTAGCCTTAAAAATCGCACCCAGCTTTCCCGCAAACAGGCAGAGATTGAGGATGATATTCGCATTAAATTGGCAAATTTGCCTGGCAGAGGTATTTTAGTGGACGCGGGCGCTAGTGGAGAGCGCGAGTTACGCACCATACGTTGGTTGGTCGAAATCACATCCAGTGCGAACCTCCAGCGATCATGGATCAACTGTATACCAGATTTTAATAAAGTAGCAGAGTTGGGCGTAACCGTGCAATCGTTGGCAGATGTGATTTGTGTGGCGACTTATAGTGATTTTTCCAACGTAATGCCCAAGCTTAATTAGCCACAGCGGAAGGTGCCGATTCGTGTGCGACTCGATGCTGATTTTCGGCAAAGATTAGATGATGTCGATTAATTACGTGTGCCAGGTCCTGCTGGTAGTGTAAGTTTAATGACATTGGCAGATATTCAAATGAATGGCGGTCTGCAACAAATTGATCGCCTAGACCGTAAGTGTAATATTACCTTTGAAATCGAGCTAGTAAGGGCCTGATTGGCCATATTTCAAAAGAGGCAAAAGCGCTGCCCATTATGAAAAAAATAACACCCAGCGTTTCGCTAATTGAGTTTAGGGATGCGCAGCGCATGACCGAACTATTTGGCAGGTTTGGTACGGCCGATGATAATCGGCGTGCTGTGTATTTACGTGGTGCAGGTGCAGCTATCCCACGACTTTTTACAGCCTGTTACTGTACTAGGCGCTTTAGCATTATCGCTAGGAGGCGCATTTTTAGCGTTACTCGCAACCCACAGGAGCTTTTCTATGCCAACGGTGATTTTTTATTAATGCTGATGGGGTAGTCACAAAAACTCTGTTTTGCTAGTGGAATATACTATGATGGCGCGCAAAGACCGTGGTTTACATAGGCTGGCAGCGGTGTTATATGGCTGTCTAAAACGTGCTCGGCCCATCATTATAACAACCATTGCCATGGGTGCCGGCACGTTACCAATTGCCATAGGTTTCGGCGCTGAGCCCAGCTTTCGTGCGCCGATGGCCATTACCGTGATTGGCGGCTTAATTACCTCAACTTTGTTAAGCTTGTTTGTGATTCCAGTTGCTTATACTTATGTAGATGACTTGCTTGGCTTTGGTAAAAAATGGCTAATTAAGCCTGCAACTACATAAATTTGCACCTCTATATCTCAATTTTTACAATTTAAAAGTAGTTATTTAAATACATTTCATCGTAGTACAAATCTTTAAGGTGGAATGTAATCGTGCTGGCTGTTATTTGTAACTTTCGCCAATATTTGCTGCACGTAGACCACCTAACCAAGCTTGAACTATCAGTGTGAATTTCTTAATGCTCGCTCTTAGACGATTGATGAAAGTTCCAATACTTCTGATTCAATATATTTTATAGATGCTCATTTATAGGTTTAGTGATTATCAAGCTCGCTAATACAGAAACACTTAAAATAACGCCAATGACCAGGAGCGAAACCAATGTCGGAACGTGATACCAATACGCCATGAGCATTTTTCCGCCAATAAACATCAGTAAAAAAGCCAAACCAAATTTAAGTAAATGAAATCGATCTGCCATATCAGCTAGCAAGAAATACAGCGCACGCAAGCCCATAATGGCAAAAATATTGGAGGTAAATACAATAAACGGGTCGGTTGTAATCGCAAAAATCGCTGGAATAGAGTCTACTGCAAATACAAGATCAGATACTTCTATAAGTAACAACACTAAAAATAATGGTGTGAAATAGCGGATGCCATTCTGCATAACAGAAAATTTTTCACCATGAAAATCGTCAGCGACACGCAAATGTTTTTTTGCAAACTTAATAACAGCGTTTTGTTGTAAATCAGCAGGCTTGCCTTCAGCCATTAACATTTTAGCACCAGTGAATAGTAAGAATAGTCCAAATAAATACAGCACCCATTGAAACTCCCGTACCACCCATGCACCAGTTAAAATCATGATTGCGCGTAATACAATAGCGCCTAAAACACCATACAAAAGCACACGACGTTGATTTTCTGGCGCCACTTTAAACGCGCTAAATATCAACAAGAATACGAATACATTATCAACAGATAGTGATTTTTCAATCACATAACCCGTTAAAAATTCCATACTTTTTTGACTGGCTATATCTGCACCGAGCAATTCAGTTAAATACCACCATAATAAAATATTGAATGCTAATGCTAAGCTTATCCAAACAACACTCCAGCTAGCAGCTTCTTTAATGCTGACTTTGTGCGATTTTCTGCCGTCAAATACAAATAAATCCAGTGCGAGCATGGCCAGCACAAACGCGATAAACCCTGCCCACATCCATGGTTGACCAACACTGACCATACGCGTCCTTTAAATTTTTATGAGAAATTTTTTATTAATAATTAATTGATTAAGTTGATGCTTTTAGCGCGGCAATCCGCTCTTCTAAAGGTGGATGAGTCATAAACAAGGATTTAAAACCCATTGCTTTATCACCAGAGATACCAAAAGCAGCCATTTTTTCTGGTAAATGCACTTGTTGCTGACCTAGTTTTAGTTTTTCTAACGCAGCAATCATTTTGCGACGTCCTGCCAAATTTGCACCACCAATATCCGCTCTAAATTCGCGGTGGCGAGAGAACCACATCACGATAATAGACGCTAAAACACCTAGTATCAGCTCTGAAATAATCATGGTAACAAAAAATGCGGGTCCAGTACCGCGCTCAGTTTTAAATACTAATTTATCTACCGTGTGCCCAATCACTCGTGAAAAAAACATGACAAATGTATTTACCACGCCTTGAATTAACGCCAGCGTCACCATATCGCCATTGGCAACGTGTGATATTTCATGACCTAATACGGCTTCTGCTTCGTCACGCGTCATGGAATGTAACAAACCAGTAGATACCGCCACTAGCGCGTTATTTTTATTCATACCAGTCGCAAAAGCATTGATATCGGGTGAATCATAAATGGCGACTTCTGGCATACCAATCCCAGCCATTTGTGCTTGAGCCTTCACCATTTCTACTAACCAAGCTTCTTCGGCGTTTGCAGGTGTTTTAATGACTTGCGCGCCTACCATGCGCTTTGCTGACCACTTAGAAATAGCCAGTGAAATCAATGAGCCGCCCATACCCATCACTGCGGCAAAAATAAGCAATGATTTAAGATTAAGCCCTTGTTCGTTTAAATACGGCTCAACACCTAGCAGTTGCATGGTGATAGACAGCACCAATACAATCGCTAAGTTAGTAGCTAAAAATAAAAAAATACGCTTCATAAAAATTCCCTTAATACCATTAAGTTGAGAGGCTGATCAAAAACTGCTTTAATTCAGCCTCTTTAAAATAAATATACTATTTTTGCAGTTTTATATCTGTGGTTTAATTTCAATTCCACCATTACTAAACATACTTAAATGACGATCTCTATGATCTTGTTTACGTCCTAAATTACGCGCAACTGAGCGACTAGCCCGGCGCACGGCTCGGTCAATGGCCGCATATAAATTATCTTCAGTATCTTCAATCACCAAACTAGGTGCGCCATTCAGTTTTAATACAAGCTGGCAGCGTTTATCTTCGCCGCCACGAGGGCCATTGATATCTGAAAGGCGAACTGTAATGTGCTGAACATAATGTTGTGCGAAGCTCACAGCGAATAAAAGCCTGCGTTCGGTATAGACGCGAATCGCTTTAGTTAAATTAAATCCACGTGCTTGAATATCGGTTTTCATGATGATTTCCTTTTCTTAACATTTGAATGTAATTAAGTTTAGAACAAATCTTTAATCAAAAAAAATCGAATATAATTGATTTAATATTCGAAAAAACCGAAAGTAAATAATGGCTGCGCTCAATTATAAACACTTACATTATTTTTGGGTGGTCGCAAAAGCCGGCAGTATTACTTTAGCAAGTCAACGGCTACATATCACACCACAAACCATTAGTGGGCAGCTGAGTTTGTTTGAAGACACATTAGGTGAGGCACTTTTTAATCGAACAAATCGGCGCTTTGATCTGACCGACAGGGGTAAATTGGTACTCAGTTATGCTGAAGAAATATTTTCTTTAGGGCAGGAATTAGAAGATACATTACGTTTAAAACCTATCGAGCGACCTTTACAATTTCGTGTGGGAATATGCGAAGCCGTACCAAAATCAATTGCTTATTTGTTAATTGAGCCTGCATTACGTTCTCAAAATGAGCTACGTATTATTTGCCGTGAAGGCAGTATGACCAACTTACTAGGAGAACTTGCCGTACATAAATTGGATATTGTAATTGCTGATAGCCCAATGCCGAATAATATTAATATCCGTGCTTTCAATCACTTATTAGGTGAGTGTGGGCTTACTTTTTTTGCAACCCCAAGCCTTGCACAAAAGTTTGCTGACAGCCCATTTCCACAATGCCTGCATGGCGCACCTATCCTATTACCTGGTGTAGATGATGCAGTACGTCCCAAGCTGATGGGCTGGCTAGATGATAAAAGAATTGTGCCGCGTATTATGGGGGAGTTTGATGATGGCGCATTAATGAAAGTATTTGGTCAAGCTGGTGTAGGCATTTTTGCTGCACCATCCTCCACTTTAGACCAAACTGAGAAACAGTTTGGCGTAGTTGCACTAGGCAGTACTAAAGAAGTCACTAAAAGTTTTTACGCGATATCTGTAGAACGCAAGCTGACACATCCTGCGGTTGTTGCCATTAGCGAAGCGGCAAGGCTTGAGATATTTTCTTAATCATTCTGAGATATAGATCTTGTAAGAGGCACGCCCTTTCCCGATTTAATGTAGGATGCTTAATTGACATTTCTGGGCTAGAGATGTTGCTTTCGCGACGCGGCGTCGCTACTACATGAGCAAAGGCAGCATCCGATGGTGAAGTTTTTATTGCGAAAAATAGTCGCACTTCAAATTGTCATAATTGGTGCTTAAAATCAGTTTTGTAAATTTCGTGATAATATGTAAATGATGTTGCCTCGGTTACCTTCTCAATTAATTGCAATATTTGCGCTAATATTTTTGTTTGGCTTAGCACAGCAAGGTCTGGTTGCGCACGAGATTAGCCATCTTTCTGACTATACTAAGCAATCACAAAGTAATCGTTCATCAAACAACCAGCCATCAAACAGTCAGCAAGATAAATCGACACATTCTAATCTTTGTGAAAAATGCTTATGCTTTAGCCAGATTAATGGAGCGGTTGCATCAAGCTATTTTGTTGCAACAACATTTGCCAATCACTTCATCCAATTTACGGACGTTCAATATAGCGTTCAATCTCGTTTTTCTCAGCACTATGGCGCACGCGCGCCACCTCAACTCGCTTAATTTTACTTACGCGGTTCTATCATTTGAAAGAGATAGAATCGCCACTTCTAATTATTCTATCTAATTATCTATGGTACTTAAGCTGCTTTTAAGGTAGCTACTTGCTAGAAATTAAGTTTATATGAGGACGGTGTAATGAACAATCCTGCTTTGCAATACCGCGTTTCGCCTATCGCACGCAAAAAAATATATTCCAATATTAATCAATGTGTTGCCCCCCCGTTTTGGGCTACTGTGTTGCTATTAACTACTACACTGCTATGCCATACAACTCTAGCTGCAGAGCTCGATAACAGCACGAACATCAATGTAGATGCAGTCTCAGTCACTGGAAATCCATTGGGTCTAAGCTCAGATGAGCTTGCGGTACCAGTGACCGTACTTAGCGGTCGTGAGCTTTCTTTGCGTCGCGAAAGTACGATAGGTGAAACTTTAAATAGTATTCCTGGTGTTAGCACTACTGGTTTCGGCCCTAATGTTGCACGACCAATTATTCGCGGCTTGGATGCTGAACGTGTACGCATTTTGCAAAATGGCGTGGGTATTTTAGATGCATCATCACTTAGTTTTGATCATGCTGTGTCGGTAGACCCATTAGTCGTTGAGCAAATTGATGTGGTGCGCGGGCCGGCAGCTTTGCTGTACGGTGGTAGTGCGGTTGGCGGGGTGGTAAATTCAACTGATAATCGTGTTCCGAAAGAGCAGATAGATGGCGTGACAGGCCGTTACGAGGCGCGTTTTGGTGGAGCAGATGACCAACGCAATGGCGCCGTTGTTGTAGATGCGGGTAATGGAGATTTTGCAATTCATGCGGATGCCTACAAACGTAAAACTGATGATTTAGATATTCCAGGCTATGCGATATCCCGCCGCAAAAGTGAAGCAGATGGCACGCCACGAATAAATCGAGGGCGTTTAGTCAATAGTGATTCTAACGACAATGGTGGTGCGTTTGGTGCCTCTGTAACGTTTGATAAAGGCTACGTGGGTTTTTCTTATGCGCGTACCAACAATGATTACGGCACAGTAGCGGAGCCCGGCGTACATATTGATATGCATAGTGACCGTATTGAGCTGGCATCAGAATTTAAAGATTTAGGTGCATTTACTGGTAATTCGATTAATCGCGTGAAAGGGCGTTTAGCTTATACAGACTACATTCACCGCGAAATTAATGCTGGCGTTGTTGGCACCACCTTTAAAAACAATGGCTTAGAAGGTGCGTTTGAGCTTGGTCACGAAAAAATTGGCAATATGCAGGGTGTTATTGGCGCGCAATTCCAAAATACAACATTTGAAGCATTAGGTGATGAAGCCTTTGTACCTAGGAACACAACCGTATCAGAGGGTGTTTATATATTTGAAGAGTTACCACTGATAGGGTTACCTATAGAGTTTTTAGCACCGCTAAAGCTGAGTTTTGGTGGGCGTTTAGATAATGTAGATCTTAGTTCAGCAGGCGGTGGTAGATTTGGCTCGCCGTTGACTAAAAGTTATCTCCCCAATAGTTATGCGGTTGGTGGTGTTTACACACTGACTTCTAATTGGTCGCTGGCCAGTAATTTATCTCATAACGAACGTGCGCCTGCTAATTTTGAGGTGTTTGCTAACGGTCCTCATTTAGCCACAGGGCAATATGAGATTGGTGATACCAATTTAAGTAAAGAGCGCGCTAACGGTATTGATGGACAAATTCGCTGGAAATCAGGCAAGGATAGTTTTAATTTTGGCGCTTATTACACAAAATTTAGCAACTATATCGGCTTATTTAATACCGCAAACAAACGTGGCGTAGATGGTGAGCTCAATCCAATAGATGCAAATGGCGATGGTGTTGCGGATGTCTCTAACAAGGATATTGTGCCAGAAGCTCAATTTATTGCGGTACCAGCCGTGTTTAAAGGATTGGAGATGGAAGGTAAATTTGGTATTGCCAATCACTTAGTGTGGACTGTACGTGGTGATTATGTGCACGCTACTAATAGCAACACTGGTAATTATTTGCCGCGTATTGCGCCTATGCGTCTTGGTACAGGTTTGGAATACCAACTCAACAGCTGGACTGCACGTTTAGATGTGCTACATGCATTTAAGCAAAACCATACGGATGAGTTTGAGCTGCCGACTAATGGCTATAGCAATGTGGGCGCTTTAGTGGCTTATAAATTACCCATCAAAATGCATATGGAGGTATTTGCTAAAGCTAGCAATCTGCTGAATCAAGAAATTAGAGAGCATACATCGGTATTGAGAGATATTTCACCAGCAGGCGAGAGATCTATTTTGGTGGGCTTGCGCGGCGACTTTTAGTGCAGCTCGTGTCATACAAATAGCCACTAAACTATCATAGTGAATATGGGCAATACCTCGTAAAAAGGTTTGCCCATATTATGTTTTTTTCTAATTGAATACTTAGCCAATAAGCAATAATAACCAAACTACCACAGCATTAACCAGTGCAAAAAACACGGCTGCGCTACCAATGTCTTTGGCACGTTTTGCGAGTAAATGATGCTCAATAGACACGCGATCTACCACGGCTTCTATGCCAGAGTTTAGCAACTCTACAATCAATACCAGTAATACACTGGCAATCATCATGGCGCGCTCAATGCCGCTATGGCCTAAGTAAAACGCGAGTGGTATGAGCACCACAGACAGAAATACTTCAGTTCTAAATGCATCTTCATGAATAAATGCCGCTTTAATGCCTTCACAGCTATAGCCCCATGCATTAATCACGCGGCGCAGGCCGGTTTTACCCTTATAAGGACTTTCCATGATGCAATTCAATCTACAAAAATTTTAACTTTGATAGTATAGCAAAGCGGCTGATTACCAAACAGCCTAAAATTAACTGTTAGTAGTCGAAAACAAATCCAATAAAAATAGGCAAAATAAATGGAGCAAGCTTGTGAGTATCGCAACAATACACGGCTTCAGTTATCATGAGGTCTTGAGTTAATTGTTTTAATAAAGGCACACGATATGACCCGCACCGTAAACTGCATCAAATTAAATAAAGAGCTAGAGGGGTTGGTTTATCCGCCTTATCCAGGCGAGCTAGGCAAACGCATTTATTTAAGTGTTTCTAAAGAGGCATGGGCTGCATGGCTTAAGCAGCAAACCATGCTAGTGAATGAAAATCGCTTGAGTTTAGCGGATCCTGAAGCGCGTAGATATCTCACCGAGCAAACTGAAAAGTACTTTTTTGGTGAAGGTGCAGATACTGCAACGGGTTACGTACCACCTACTGTACCACCAAGTAATTAACGCACTCAAACTAGATTTTTTAGGCACTAGCAAGCGCAGCTAGGTGGTTTAAAGCAAACTAAGGTTGCGCCTCAAAAAAACTTAATAGATGTTTAGGTAGCCATTCCACATGCCCAGGGAATGGCGATGTAACAAAGCCTACATGCCCGCCTTCATCTGTATATTCTAAGTTTACAGTAGATGAAACATCGGCTTGCGTTGGCAAAAACTCTGCTGGCATAAATGGGTCATTTTTTGCATTGATAATTAATGTATTAAGTGTAATTTTATCTAGCCAAGGTTTTGCTGCATTTTTTGCATAATAATCCTCAGCACTTGATGCACCATATAAAACTGCAGTCACGGCACTATCAATCTCATGAATAGTTTTTGCAGAGTTAATCTTCTGTTCATCCAGTAAACCTGGAAAGCGTTTTGACATAGCCAAGGCTTTAGGTCGCATAGAATCGACAAAGCGCGGTGTGTACACCCAGCGATTAAAGCCCTTATCTAGGGCATTCGCTGACTCAGCTAAATCCATAGGTGCTGAAACTGCAGCTGCTTTGGTGATGACCTCACTAGCATGTTCGCCAGATTCGCCTAACCATTTAAGTAGCGCATTGCCTCCTAACGATACGCCAACAGCGTAGATTTTAGCTTTAGGTGCAGCAGTACGCAGGCGTGAGAGCATGATTTCAATTTCAGGTGTGTCACCAGCATAGTAAACACGCGGCAAACGATTAGGCTCGCCAGAGCAGCCCCTAAAATGAATCACGACGCCACGCCACCCTTTGCTTTTAGTTGCTGCCATTAAAGCTTTAGCATACTGGCTTTGTGAGTTGCCTTCCAAACCATGAAACAACACAACAATGGGTGTAATGTCATTTGCAGGATTTGCAATTGCCGGGTCTGAACTAATCGGTGTGGCTGTCGAATCTGTAATTGGCAAATCTGTATTTAGCCAATCTACATCTACAAAATCGCCATCAGGCAGTTCCCACCTTTCTCGCCGATAATCCACTTGGGGCACAGTCGCAAAAAGAGTAGGGTAGATCGTTTGCAAGTTTCCACTAGGTAACCAAAAAGGCGCTGAATATGGCTCTGCATTCACTCGTTGTGTTGCAAACAATAGTGTTAATGACAAAAGTAAAAATTTCACAGAAAGCGGAGAGAATTATGCAAGAGGTTTAGTCGCTGTTATTAAAAGCGTACAAGCAATATGCAACCTGTTTTTGTATGAATGTCACGGTGATAACCGCCTGCGGTCGCATGATGGTAATCACCCGGGTAACATAAAATGCCATCGAGCCAAACTTGACCCTCCACGACAAAAGATTCTTCATCTTGCTCGTGCTCATGGTGTGGCAGACTAGAATCAGCCGCCATTTTAATGAGTAAAGATTTGCCTGTTTCGCTCTTGTGTAAAAGCTTTACTTCCACACCAGTTGCGATGGTTTTCCACTCGCCTTGGTTGGCAAATATAAATTGATGATGTCCTGCCCCAGCTTGAATACTGCTCATCAGTTTTTGCTTTATGCGATTAGCAACCTCTGGTGCTGGTGAAGTTGGCAATAAGCTACTTGCAATGGCGACATTGATATCGTGATCTAATATTGCGTTTAGTTGTTGATTAGATTTTTTCATCATTAATCCTTGTCTTGGAATAACGCGGCTTTTAACTTGGTTTGCGCGCGTTTTATATTGGACTTTACTGAGCCTAATGGCATAGCCATTTGCTCTGCAATACCCTCATGGGTCAGGCCTTTAAAAAAGGTCAAAGCAATCAATTGACGCTGTATAGCACTTAGCGTTGCGATAGCCTCATACAGTAAAGAATCTCGTTCTAAGTTAAGCAAATGGTCTAATGGCGCTGAAGTTGATTCTTGGTGCGCAATCAAGTCCTGTGGTTCAGCATGCGATTCTGCTGTATCTAGTCGTCGCAGTGCATCAATCGCTCGAGAGCGGCAAATCATCATCAACCAAGCCATGGTTGGACCACGCGTGCTGTCGAATCGCGTGGCTTCTTGCCACGCTTGATAATAAGTATCTTCCACAACATCTTCTGCTAAATCATGACGGCGTGTAATTTTTAGCGCCAGCCCGTACACTTTTGATAAAGTACAGTCGTATAGCTCAGCAAGTGATGCCTCATCACGTGCAATCATGCCTTGTACAATATCGTAAAATTTATCAGCGCTTGCATCGCTTGATACATTCAGTTTAGGCGCAATATTTTCCATACCATTATCTATTAAAGCAAAAGAATGAGTATAACCTGTTGCTTCAAAGGTTAATATTGTAGAAGTCGTAATATTTTATGACATTTTTTTTAAGTTAAATTGATGATGTTTAAAATGAGAACTAAGTGCTGTTTTAAATGGATTTAACTTAACCCTCATGTTAATTTATTTGGCTAAATTTACTTAGATAACGTGATTGTTGGCAAACCTTCACCAGTAAGCGATAGCTTGTTACTAAAAGATTCAGCCTCTGTTAGCTTTTGAAAACCACATATTAAGCCTAGCACTGCTAATGCACCGCCAAATATTTGCTTATGATTAAATGTATGATTCATTCATGTTCCTGCTGTTTTAAATGTTGTAATAGATATTCATCGTATTCTTATCAGTTTCAGTCTATACGAGAAAATACTGCGGGTAGATGCAAATGATTTGGTTGCGCCCAAAAATCTTAACAAAATCTTCAAGTGATAGTTAAATAAGTATTGAAGTAAGTACATATAAAGAGCTGTTAGAACAATAAAAAAGCCCGCATTGCGGGCTTTTTTAACGCTATTTATTTCACGTTAAGAATGTAAAGCTTGACGTTCCATTTCTTGCATACTCACATGGCGTACATCTTTACCTTTGACCATATACACCACGTATTCAGCGATGTTTTTTGCATGGTCACCAATACGCTCGACCGCTTTAGCTACAAAAACAACTTCAAGTGACATAGAAATAGTGCGCGGATCTTCTAACATAAATGTAATGAGTTGACGCATTGCAACACGAAATTGCTCGTCCACTTGCTCATCTTGGCGCGCAACTTCAACTGTTTTGCTTACATCTAAACGCGCAAACGCATCAAGTGAAGTGCGTAACATCTCACGAACTAAAGCAACCATGGTTTTAATTTCATTAAACCGTGGTTTAAACATACGATCTTCTTCGTAAATTTTATGCGCAGTACGCGCAATTTTAGTCGCTTCATCGCCGATTCGTTCAAGGTCCGTAATAGTTTTTACAATGCTCATAATCATACGCAAATCGCCCGCTGCAGGCTGCCGACGTGCAATAATATGGCTGCAGTCTTGATCAATTTGTACTTCTAAGTCATTAACGCGATGATCATTATCCATCACTTCAAGCGCAAGTTTTACATCAGCTTTTACCAGAGCATCTAGCGCATTAACGATTTGGCTTTCTACTAAACCGCCCATTTCTAGTACTTTAGCGCGTACGGATTCTAACTCTGTGTCATATTGCTTAAAGGTGTGTTCAACTTGCACGTTTTATCCTATTGTTACATTTATCCACAATTTCAATCATAAAGACCAATTGTGACAGTTTGATGAAAATTTATGATATAAATATTTAATTTTAATCGTTATTGACTATTTTTTGTAGGTTTTAACGCCATCGGCAGTCGCTAATAATAAGATATTTGCTGGCCTTGCTGCAAATAAACCATTGGTGACTACACCCACTATTTGATTGATTTTAGCTTCCATTGCAATTGGGTCGCTAATGGTTAAACCATGCACATCTAAAATCAAATTGCCGTTATCCGTTGTAAAGTCACGTAATTGGGGCTGACCACCTAATTTAACCAACTCACGTGCTACATAGCTACGCGCCATTGGCAACACTTCTACAGGTAATGGAAACTTACCTAATGTTGGTACATATTTAGTCTCATCACAGATACAAATGAATTGCTTTGCACAAGCTGCTACAATTTTTTCACGTGTTAAAGCACCGCCACCGCCTTTTAACATGTGTAAATGTTCGGTAATTTCATCGGCACCGTCCACATAAATTTCCATACCATTGACTGTATTTAAATCAAATACCTCGATACCGTGACCACGTAAACACTGTGCTGTCGCTTCGCTACTTGCGACTGCGCCTTCAATCTTATGCTTAACTTTAGCTAACTCTTCAATGAAAAAGTTGGCGGTAGAACCTGTACCCACGCCAATAATGCCTTCTTTTACGTATTCAACCGCCGCTTTTGCGACTTGTTGCTTTAATTCATCCTGTGTAAATGCCATTTTTAGTTAATTTCCTATATTTTCTTTATAATTACGACTAATTTGTATGATACACCGCGTAAAGCTTAACTTAAATAGTCAATTTACTATTTGCACTTGCCAGTTAATTGATTAAGTAAGTTGAGCATCGCTCATTGAAAAGCCTTATGAAAAACTATTATTTAGATCTAGCCACTTACGTCAAAAAAATCGAAAACTCTCGTGTCTACGATGTAGCTAAAAATACTCCGTTAGAGTTTCAACCCAATTTATCTGCGCGTATGGGTAATCACATTCTATTGAAGCGCGAAGATATGCAGTCTGTGTTTTCGTTTAAGCTGCGTGGCGCTTACAACAAAATGGCTAATCTACCTGCAGAAGCCTTAAACCGTGGTGTCATTTGTGCTTCGGCAGGTAATCATGCACAGGGTGTGGCTCTAGCTGCTCAAAAATTAAGTTGTCGCGCCGTAATTGTCATGCCAACCACGACACCGCTCATTAAAATTAATGCCGTTAAAAGTCGTGGTGCAGAAGTTGTATTGTTTGGTGATTCTTACACCGACGCTTATGTACACGCCCTAGAGCTAGAGAAATCCGAACAGCTTACTTTTGTGCATCCTTATGATGATCCTGATGTCATCGCAGGGCAAGGCACAATTGGTTTAGAAATCTTAGAGGCACATCCACAACCTATCCATGCCATATTTTGTTGCGTGGGTGGTGGTGGCCTACTTGCTGGTATTTCTGCTTACGTTAAAGCTATGCGCCCAGATATTAAAATGATAGGCGTAGAAGCGCGCGATGCTGAAGCAATGTCTGATTCACTAAATTTAGGCAAACGCGTCATGCTGGACCAAGTAGGCTTATTTGCCGATGGCGCCGCCGTTAAACAAGTCGGCGATCATACTTTTAATTTGTGCCAACAATATGTGGATGAAATGATTGTGGTCGATAACGATGCAATTTGTGCCGCGATTAAAGATGTATTTGAAGATACGCGTAGTATTTTAGAACCAGCAGGCGCACTATCAGCTGCCGGTATGAAGGAATATATTAAGCGCAACAATATCAAAGGTGAAACCCTGATAGGCATTGCCTCCGGCGCGAACATGAATTTTGACCGCTTGCGTTTTATTGCAGAGCGTGCAGAAATTGGCGAAAAACGCGAAGCCATTTTAGCTGTCACAATTCCTGAAAAACCAGGTGCGTTTAAAACATTTTGCCGACTATTGGGTAACCGCAATATTACAGAGTTTAATTATCGCTACTCAGACCCAATCAACGCGCATATATTTGTCGGCATTGCTATTACCCAAACCAGTGAAGCCACTAAGCTAGTAAGCCAACTGCAAGTAGAAGGCTTACCCAGCATTGATTTAACTGATAATGAAGTTGCTAAATTGCATTTGCGTCATTTGGTTGGCGGACACGCGCCACAAGCAAAAAATGAAGTTGTGTTTAGATTCGAGTTCCCCGAAAAACCTGGTGCGTTAATGAAGTTTTTAGATACGATGGGGCAGAACTGGAACATAAGCTTATTTCACTATCGCAATCACGGCGCGGATTTTGGGCGTGTATTAGTAGGTATGCAAGTACCGCCGGATGAACAAGACGAATTTACTCATTTTTTACAAAATCTAGGCTATCCGTATTGGGATGAAACGCAAAACCCTGTGTACGCTTTATTTTTGGGTTAATTTTTAAAATTGGTGGTCCATTACAACCAATGGATTGTTAAAAAAGGTTGTAATCAACCACCAAAATAAGAGTTAAAAGTTAAGCACATGTTTTATATAGTAATTTTTTTATAAATAAAAGCGTGAACACTTCTTGCTACATACTTATAAGTTATATGCATCTGTATAAATTGATGAACTAGTAACGTGCAATATTGCCTACATACTATTAATAATTCGTAATTAATGACCAACTATCTTTGGAGATGAAATCAGTGAAATTTATTTATGCCATGCTGGCAACTGCAATTGGCCTATCGCTGCAACTACCAGCCTGTGCCGCAGACGCTGGTAAAGCCTATGTAACCAATCAAGATGGAAAAGTATCAGTGATTGATCTTGCCACCATGGAGACCTTAGAAAGCATTGATGTGCAAGCCACAGGCACACGCGGCTTGAGTGTGACGGACGATGGTAAGTTTTTGATTACTGCTAATAAAGATGAAGGCACTATTTCTGTTGTTGATCTAGCTACTAAAGCAGTTAAAAAAATCCCCGTAGGTAAAAACCCAGAATTTGTACGCATTTTTAAAGGCTTGGTTTTTGTTTCTACAGAACCTAGCTCAACTGGTGGACCACCTCCAAAACCAGATGATGTGGTAAAAGAAGAAGCGAAGGATGACAATGACCACAAAGTGGCTGCCCGTATTGCAGTAGTAGATTTGAAAAAAGGCAAAAAGATTCGTGAAGTAGTCGGTGGTCCAGAAACTGAGGGTGTGGAGTTTTCAAAAGATGGTAAACAAATCATCATCACTAATGAAGCAGACAACACGGTTACTGTTCACAATTACAAAACAGGCAAGTTAACCAAAACAATCAAAACTACAGAGTATGGCGATAGGCCACGTGGTATAAAAGTGTCCCCAGATGGTAGTACTTATATTGCTACTTTAGAGTTTGGTAATAATTTTATTGTGTTGGATAAAAACTTTAACCATCTAAAAACAATAGCTACACCTCTTGCACCTTATGGTGTTTCATTCGATAAAAAAGGTGAACGTTTGTTTGTTGCGAGTAGCAAAGGCCAAAAACTAACTGCATTTAACGCAAAAACTTTTGAAAAAATCAAAGAAATTGATATAGGGAAACGTTGCTGGCACTTTACATTTACCCCAGATGATAAAAATATTTTACTAGCTTGCGGCAGGTCTGATGAAATTATGGTGATTGACGCCGAGAAGCTTGAAGTGATTAAGCATATTGAAGATAAGTTAACGCCTTGGGGTATTGTGACTTACCCAAAATCTATGGGTAGTTTAGATAAACCATAGATTAAGAGATTGCTGCGTTGCTAATTAGACATGATAAAAAAGCCTCTATGTTGCGAGGCTCTTTTAATTCGCTAAACTTTTAATTTTGTAATTATAGTTTCCCAATCTCTTGGGTCTACTGGGGTAATTGATAATCTATTGCCACGTTGTAAAATTCGTAAGTTAGCTAATTCAGACGTATTACGCATTTCTTTTAAACTTAATAAACGCGTTTTTCGCACGAGTTTTACATCCACATTAACCCAGCGTGGCGTTTCCTGTGTGGCTTTGGCATCATAATATTTATGTCCAACAATAAACTGTAGACGATCTGGATAAGCTAAAGTACATACCTCCGCGATCCCGGCAATGCCAGGTACATCGCAATTAGAATGGTAAAACAACACGCCATCCCCTACTTTCATTTGGTCACGCATAAAATTACGCGCTTGATAATTACGTATGCCATACCAGTCTACCGTTTCGTTGGGCATCGCGGCTAAATCATCAATGGATACATCGGTGGGCTCAGATTTCATTAGCCAATAACGCATTTTGTCACTTTCAATAGGTTTATTTGCATTATGATAACTAATAATCGATTGAAGATTGCAAAGAAGACAAAAAATGGCGAAAAAACAAGACAAGAACGTACTTGGTACTGCGTTACAAACCTGTAGCCTTGACCCGCTTACAGGATTTACTCGCACTGGCTGTTGTGAAACGGGTTCAGATGATGCTGGTAGACACACCGTGTGTGCTCAAGTTACGGATGAGTTTTTGGCATTTTCTACCTCTCGTGGTAACGATTTAACAACCCCACGCACAGAATATGGATTTGTAGGTTTACAAGCTGGTGACCGATGGTGCTTGTGTGCCTCGCGTTGGTTAGAAGCCAGTGAAGCAGGCTTTGCACCACCCGTTGTATTGGAAGCTACTCACGAAAAGTGCTTGGAAATAGTGAGTTTGGCAGATTTGAAGTATCACGAGTTACGCTAACATATTACGTTAGGGAGAAGATTTTCAGGGATTGAATAAGTAGTTTTCAATCAGTAAGTAGCCATAATATTAATTCACTTAGCACACAATAGTTATTCCCTCTGGTGTTGCCTGAGCCTGCATCCTGAACCAAAAAGGTTCAAGTGGTAGCAGCCTAAAGTGCTTTAGGTACACTCACCAAGGGTATCTTAAGAAATAGCCCAGTTTAGAGCGCGCACACCGCAGCTTGATTAACTGCCACCTATGCCAAAAACTAGTTCAAGGAATATATGACTCAAGCAACACCAGAAGAAACAATCTGTAATTTACACTAAATTCATGTATCTTAAATGACAATTTCCGGTTATTTCAACTTAACATTATCACCATTAAAATCAAAATGGTTCAAAAACTAAAGGGTTTAAACAAACATATTCAAATTTTAAAAATATTAATACTAGGAACTCATCGATTTAATAAACCGATCTGTTCATCAATACTATCCTGCATGGTATTTAAGCGTAATTTAATGTCGCCTACATCAACATTGCCATTCTTAGAGTGAAGTAATTCGTGCGATAAATTAAGCGCCGCCATGACGGCAATGCGCTCTACACCAATCACTTTGCCTGCATCATTAATTTCGCTCATTTTTTTATTGAGATAACTCACTGCGCTCAATAAACCTTCTTGCTCTTCTTCTGTACACGAAATAGTAAACTCGCGCCCCATAATTTTTACATCCACCGCTTTAGCTAATCCGCCATTAAAACTCATTTAAGCTCCAAAATGGAAATTTCGGCAGGCAAGGTTTGCATTAGCACCTCAATTTTATTACTGGCCAACTGCATGTTGTTTTGCAGCTGATTGAGGTCTTGCTGAGATTGATTTAAGGTTGCACGCAGGCTTGTATTTTCATCTTTTAATGACCTACAGAAGCTCAATAGTTGATTTAGCTTCAGTTCTAAGGCTTTTAAATCGGCATCCATACAATCACTATAAAGTAAAAAAATGAGTATAGTCAATAGCTAGCGTGTATTTTTCAAAGTATTACTACATGTTTTAATCATAATGCTCTTCTGTACTACTCAAAAAATAGCATTTTTAAGTTACTCAATAAAACGCTACAATGAGAACTTGTTGTTAGGTGTCTTTAAATCAAACTTGCCAAGTTGTACAAGATAGTTTGACCAATAAGATGAAACTGGGAAACTGGTGCATTAAATATTGCTAAAATTTATGTTTAATTCTGTTTTTAATTAAATTATAGTTAGCAAATTAACAACTCCAGTGCTGCCCCCGCAACGGTAAGTGCGTCACGATTTACATTTTGCCACTGAGTGCAAAGCTAATTGCTAATGTTTACTAAAATAAGGCAATTATAACACTTGGGAAGGCGTAAATCTGCTGGGTAAATTATCCAAGCGTACAAGCCCGGAGACCGGCCTAACAATTATATTTAGTATCCGTTAAACATGGGTGCTGTCGTTGGAAATACCGCGGGGTGACGGTAATCAAAACGGGATATTGAATATAAACTCAATACTAAAAAAATCTATCATTTTGATTTTTAAGGAGTATTTCCCTAGTTTAATTCTCATTCGTTCTGGTTATTGCATTGTTCGGTACTCCCCATACTTAAAATCTGCACGCGGGGTCGCGTGCAACATAAGGGAATGAACAAATGGCTTTAACCAATAGAAAAACCACCATAGCACAGCTAGTTGGCTTGCTAATCTCAAGTAATGCGTTACTTACTTACGCGGCTGATACCGCTAATTCAAATATAGTAGCAATAAGTACAGAACTTCAAACGGACGAGGTTGTAGTGACCGCTAGTAGAACGCCTCAATCGCTTAAAAATGTGATTGCTGATGTTAGCGTGATAGATAGCGATGAAATAGAGCGTGCAGGACAATCTACTTTTATTGAGTTATTACAAACTCAGCCTGGTGTTGAAATATCTTCAACAGGCGGACAAGGCACATCTAGTAGTGTTTTTTTACGAGGCACAAATGCAAGCCAAGTGGTTGTTTTAGTTGACGGATTACGTGTTGGCTCTGCGACGCTTGGCACAACGTCGTTTGAAAATATTCCGTTAGCACAAATTGAAAAAATTGAAATTCTACGTGGTCCGGCTGCTAACTTATATGGCCAAGATGCTGTAGGTGGCGTTATTCAAATATTCACTAAAAAAAGCGATGGCGCACCGCAATTTCATGCAGCAGTTGGTTATGGCTCATATGACACAAAAACCGCTGAGGCTGGTGTAAGTGGCAAAGCCAATGATATCCAGTTTGCTTTAAATGTATCAAGCTCAGACACCGATAGCTTTTCTGCAAAAAATATCAAAACGGGTGCGCAAGCTGATAAAGACGGTTATCGCAACTTAGCCGCATCTGGTTATCTGGCTTATACAATTGCTCAAGGGCATGAATTTGGTGTGCAGGTATTTAGCAGCAATAGCCACGCAAATTACGACAGCAGCGATACATTCAACAATTATGTTAATTCATCTCAGTTAGCTTATAGCTTTTTTAGCAAAAATCAGATTACTTCTATTTGGCACTCTACGCTAAGTGCTGGCGAGGGCATTGACGATAGCAATAATCAATATGATGTTGGATTTGGTGGCTCATTCAAAACCAAGCAACGTCAATACTCTTGGCAAAATGATGTGACATTACCATTAGGTAGGCTAACATTGGCTTACGATAGATTAGAACAACGCGTCATTTCTGATACTTTATATGATAAAACCTCGCGTAATAGCAATGGTTATTTAATTGGCTATTTGGCTAATATAGCTGACCATACGCTACAAGCAAATTTACGTAGTGACCATAGTTCGCAATTCGGTACAAACAATACGGTTAGCTTAGCTTACGCTTATAGCCTCACGCAAAACTGGCGCGCCTCAGCGAGTTTTGGCACGGCATTTAAAGCACCTACTTTCAATGATTTGTATTACCCATCAGATGCATTCGGAGTTTACAGCGACCCTAATCTAAAAGCCGAGCGATCACGCAATATAGAGGCAGGTATACATTACGAGGCTATTAACACTAGCGCATCTGCCACACTGTACAAAAATAAAATTAACAACTTTATTGCATTAGATCCGAATTACTTTCCTATTAATATTAATGCAAAAATTAAAGGCTTAACTCTAGCGGCTAGCCAAAAATGGGATAGTTGGACACTAAAAGGCAGCACTGATTTTCAGTCTCCACATGATGAAACCAACGACACTACATTAGCGCACCGTGCCAATCGTCATGCCAGTGCTAATTTAAGCTATAGCTGGCAAGATTGGCGTTTTGTTACAGAACTAGTGGCTTCATCACTTCGCTACAATGATGCTGGCAATACAGTCAAGTTAAATGGTTATGCACTGTTGAATCTTGTGGCTGACTACAAAATTAATAATGACTGGAAAATTCAAGGTCGTGTGAATAACCTGCTTGATAAAGACTATGCTTTAGTTTCTACCGCAACTGCAACCTCACCTAATGCCGCAGTTTACAACACGCCTGGTGCTAATTTGTTTGTATCTCTGCGTTGGGAACCATCAGGCAAATAATCAACAACTTCTACCATTCTCAATATAAAACAGAATGGCGGAAGTTAAGTTTTATCTGTAGGTATTTATGTGTAGTAGTAAAAAGGGTTTACAATTCAGTACTAAAATTTATAAGCTGTCGGAGCAAGTCATGTTATTAAAAAACAATCAATCTTTATGGTTAAGCTTAGGGCTTATTGCCGCGATTTTACTCACGCGTACTAACCACTTTGGTGGTAAAGTATATTTACCAGATGCTACTTTAGCTGTTTTATTTTTAGGTGGTTTGCTAGTTGCGCGCAAGAGTTGGTTGGGCGTGGCGATTGCTGCTGCGTTTGCGATGGATTTTTATGCTTTAGGTTGGAAAGGTGTTTCAGATTATTGTATGTCGCTTGGCTATTGGGGCTTGATTCCTACCTATGCAATCGTGTGGGGTGCAGGGCGCTGGTTAGCTAAGCACTCTAGAAGTGGGCATCAGCAACCATTTGCTTCCGCACCGTATTTAACCACTGGCTTGGCTGCAGCAAGCGTAGCTTTTGTGTTATCTAACGCTTTTTGGTATGCGTTTTCTGACAAGGTGGCCACTTTGTCTATAATGGAGTTTAGTCAACGTGTTGCTCAATATTATACGCCTTATGTAGGTTATGCTATGATGTATTTGGGTATTGCTTGGGTGACACACTTCGTAATTATTAGCTTGCCAAGCTCAAACACTGCTAACACTCATTAAGTGTGAGTGAGCTTTTAATTAGCCCTAAAGAAATAGTGCTGTAGAAAATAACACAAGAAAAAGTCGCTATACTGCGCGTATGCAGCATAAAAAAGCGGCATAAGATGCACAATCTCAGCAGCCCAAGTCAGTAGTGGGCTGCTTTTAATTCATACAGGTAATGGCAAAGGTAAGTCGACCGCCGCATTTGGCTTGCTGGCCCGGGCGCTCGGTCACGGCTTAAAAGCTGTGGTGGTGCAGTTTATTAAAGGTTGTTCTGATACTGGTGAAGAGGCTTTTTTTCGTGTATCGCCTAAGCTTAAGTGGCATGTGATGGGTGAGGGATTTACTTGGGAAACTCAGGATGCCGAACGTGACCTGCTAACCGCTCGCGCCGCTTGTGCTTTGGTTTTTACCTTCTTGCAAGATGAATCCATAGACCTCATCATTTTAGATGATTTTACCTATGCGCTTAAGTACGGCTGGCTTAGCACAGATGAAGTTAAAACCGCTTTGAGCAATCGACCAGAGATGCAGCACGTGGTGATTACTGGACGCGGTGCACCGCAACCGCTGATTGATATTGCCGATACCGTGAGTGAAATCAATTTAGTTAAACACGCTTATCAGGCTGGCGTTCAGGCCATGTGGGTATTGAGTTTTAATATTACGCACTAGCACACACGGCATATGAAATCAATTTCCTGCCCTGCAGTTTTAGAATCAGCTGTTGCTTCAGGGCAAGGTAAAACTTTATGCACCGCCGCGTTAGCTCGCCCTTAGGGTAATGGCGGATTTAATGTGCAATGTTTTAAAGCTGAACCAAATTTTTTAGATCCCATGATTTTACAAGTGGCATCTGGTAACCCAGTTTATAACTTATACCTTGGCATGTGTGGGCTAGAAGACGGTACAGCCAACTGTACAAAGCGGCGCAAACAGCTGATGTAATCATTATTGAAGGTAAGATGGGTTTATACGAGGGCATGCCTTCTTCTGCAGATTTAGCTATTGCGTTCAACTTGCCCGTTTTAGTGACCATAGATGCCGATGCCAAGGCGCAAACCTTTAGCGCAGTGGCCACAGGTTTACTCTCTTATAATCCTGAGATTAAACCAGCGGGGGTGATTCCCAATAAACTAGGCAGCATTGGGCATGGAAAGTTATTACAAGATGCGCTGCCTGCGCGTTTAACATGGTTTGGATCGCTCCTTGAAGATGATACTTTTGCTTTGCCAGAGCGGCGTTTAGGCTTGCATCGTGCTGCTGAAATTGAAAATTTAGAAGTAAAAATTGCTGCGGCAGCTAAAGCATTGAGCGAAAGCGGCGACCTGCCACTGCTACCTTTGGCCAGTTTTAATCCACCTACCCAAAGTATTGCATCGCAACTATTAGCGGGCAAAACCATTGCTATTGCGCGTGATGAGGCCTTTTGTTTTATTTACCCCGCTAATGTAGATTGCCTGGTTGCCATGGGCGCAAGTTTCCAATATTTTTCACCTTTGCATGATGCAGTAATTCCACAAGCGGATGCGATTTGGCTACCCGGCGGCTATCCAGAGTTACATGTAGCAAAAATCTCAAAAAATAGTGCAATGAAAAATGCGCTACAGCAAGGTCTAGATGACCATACTCCAATACTGGCGGAGTGTGGTGGCATGATGGAGTTAAGTAGCCAAATAAATAGTGAAAATGTTTTTGATTTACTACCAAGCCAGAGTCAAGTCACCAGCGGCTTGCAAGGTATAGGCACGCAACAACTTGAGTTACATGGACATAAAATTAACGCGCATACTTTTCATTACGACGTGTTTGAAACAGCACTAACACCTACAGGAACATTCACAGCTAAATATGGGAACGGTGAAGCGATATATGAACATGGCAGTATTACTGCGAGTTTTTTTCATTTTTTTTTCCATCAAATTGGAACGCAACAGCGGCATTGTTTTTATCATGAGCAATTTTCGTTATTCTGATGCTGAAATTGATGCGGTGTATAAGGTCATCGCGCAGCGCCGTGATATGCGCCACTTTTTGACTACACCTGTTGAGCCTGCAATACTCGCCAAGTTGCTTGCTGCCGCAAACCATGCGCCGAGTGTGGGCTTAATGCAACCATGCCGCTTCATTCGTATTACAGATTTGAGTTTGCGCAAAACAATTTACGAACAAGTGCAAGAAGAGCGGCTAAATACTGCTAACGCACTAGGGCATAGTGAAAGTGATGAGCGTGAATCTGAATTTATGCGCCTAAAAGTGGAGGGTATTATGCAGTGTGCGGAGTTGTTGGTTGCTGCATTATGCGACCATCGTGAAGCGCATATTTTTGGTCGCCGTACGCTACCAGAAATGGATTTAGCCTCTGTAAGTTGCGCTATACAAAACATGTGGCTAGCCGCGCGGGCTGAAGGTTTAGGCATGGGCTGGGTCAGTATGTTTGAGCCAACAAAATTGAGTACTTTATTGCAAATTCCGCAGGGCGCAAAACCCATTGCTATATTATGTTTGGGCCATGTAGAAAAATTTTATGAGCTACCCATGCTGGTCGAAACTGGCTGGACAACGCAGACACCATTGAGCGAGCTAGTTTCAGAAAACACTTGGATTAAATAATGGGCACACCTGTCAATTTAAGTTTTGAAACTCAATTTTGGTCGTCACACTGCGTTGCTCATAAAAAATAATTCCACATAGATCAGATATATGCGGTGTCATTATTTTTTGTCTGTCCTTGTTTGACTTAAAAACTTGAATTTGTAGAGATCCCCAAATGTATCAACGTATTGTCTGTTTAACTACTGAAACTGTCGAAGTGCTCTACGCGCTTGGCGAGCAAGACCGTATTGTCGGTATTTCTGGCTACACCACACGCCCCGCTATTGCTCGTAAAGAGAAACCTAAAGTTTCTGCATTTACCACTGCTAAAATAGATAAAATTTTGTCATTACAACCAGATTTAGTGTTAGGATTTTCTAATCTACAAGCAGATATTGCCGCAGCGCTCATCAAAGCAGGGGTAGAAGTCCATGTATTTAATCAGCGCAGTGTAGATGAGATTTTGCGCATGATACTTACCACAGGCTTGCTCGTTGGCGTCTTAGATAAAGCCCAACAATTGGTGAACACGCTGACGCAACAGATTGAACTTATACGCAAAACTGCAAGTAAAACCGTACGCAAGCCTATTGTATATTTTGAAGAGTGGGATGAGCCCATGATGTGTAGTATCCGCTGGGCAGCGGAGATAATTGCGATTGCGGGCGGGCAAGATTGCTTTCCCGAGCTCATCACTCAACATTCAGCGGCTAACCGTATTGTTACGCCCACACAAGTATTAGCGCGTATGCCGGACATTATTATTGGTTCATGGTGCGGCAAGAAATTTCAGCCCGAAGTAGTCGCCATGCGTGAAGGCTGGGATGCAATACCGGCTATAAAAAATGGTTTTGTACGTGAAATAAAATCTGCAGATATTTTACAACCTGGGCCATCAGTGATCACGCATGGTTTAGTCCAATTGGTAAGTATTATTAAAGAATGGCAAGAACGAGAAGAGACGCAATAATGGCAACACATTTAATTATTGGTGGTGCACGCTCTGGTAAAAGTGCGTATGCAGAGAAATTAGCAAAAGACTCTGGCTTGAGTGTCACTTATATTGCCACTGCGCAAGTATATGATGATGAGTTCAGGCAGCGTATTGAGCATCACAAAGAGCGCCGCCCAGCAGATTGGCAAATTGTAGAAGTACCGTTTAACTTAGCCGCTACACTTAACATTTATGCTAACCCCAATAATTTTATCATTGTAGATTGCTTAACGTTGTGGCTGGCTCAGAGCATTTGTCCTGAATGTGCGCCAAAAGAAGGTGTAGATTGGTCAAAAGAGAGGTCAACTTTCTTGGAGGCTTTAGTAGGCATTACTGGAAATGTCGTTTTGGTATCTAATGAAGTGGGTATGGGCATAGTACCGTTGGGAGAAATCAATCGGCATTTTCGAGATGAGCAAGGTCGATTAAACCAAGCAGTTGCGAAAATTTGTGATGTGGTTACATTTGTAGCAGCAGGATTGCCGCTGAAGTTAAAACAAATCTAAGTTAAAAATTTGTTATATATGGCTAATCATTTTATAATAGTTATGCAAATGATTAGCCGTTAGTGCTTTGTAAAAAATACTATTTTTTGTCAGCAGCGTTTTCTAACTTCTCACCACCTTTTTGGATGTCCTTGCCAGCACCTGACATCGTGTTACAAGCGGTGATTGAAAACGCAAATAAGGCAACCAAAACTATTTTTAATAAGTTAGTCATTTTTTATAACTCCGAAAATATATTCAATTAGATTAAGTACTACGTATATATTGTCTTTAAAATTTTGACAAGTGATTATCAGCTAATTACTTAATTTAATGTCAGAATTTTCCTACAGAAATCATTCCCTCATTCACTAAACATCACTTAATAAGCGGATCGAGCTTTTCCAAATCTAATTGCAATTCTAAGCAATCTGCTAAACGATTCAAGCTTGCTTCGCGAATTGCGGTGTAATCAAATTTAATTACCTCAGCATCGAGCCCTGCCCATGTTAGCCAAGCTTGAGTTGATTCTACGTGGTCAAACAGACCATGCAAATAGGTACCAGCAATTTGGTTATCGGCCGATATTGCGCCTTCTGCTTTGTCACCTTAGCCATTTAATAAACCGAAGTTATCTACTAAATATAGCGCAGGATTATTAAGCGCTTTGCCAGTGGATACACCCATATAAATTTAATGGCCAGTAATTTTAGCATCGGCAAAAGCGAGTTTACCTTGTACTAATTTCAGTTGTTTGCTTAGCTGTAACGTGGTTTGCATCTCTAAAAATCCTAGGCCTGTATTGGTTCCAGCTATGCCTTCCAGTGCATAAGGGTCATGAATCGTCTCGCCCAGCATCTGAAATCTACCACAAATACCAAGTAATTTGCCGCCATAACGCAGGTACTTGGTAATCGCGATCATCCAACCAAACTAACGTAAATGCGCTAAATCACCCCGCACATTTTTACTGCCAGACAGAATAATTAAATCGACTAGTGGTATGTTGTCTGAGATTTTTACAAATTGGAAATTAACATGAGAATTCAAGCGCAGCGCATCATAATCTGTGTGGTTAGAAAAATGTGGCAAAATTGGTACGATAATTTTTAGTTGATTGGTCGCGCTCAAGTTGTTGGCTGTGTCTATATTTGCCGCACTTATATTAGTATTAGATATGTTTGATGGCACTGCATCTTCTGCTTCTATATGCAAACCATGTAAGTAAGGTAATACATCGAATACTGGCTTGCCAGTTTCAGCTTCTAGCCAGTCTAGGCCAGATTGCAATAAAGCAATATCGCCGCGAAAATGATTAATCACAAAACCAATAACGCGCTGAAGTTCAGATTCGCTTAGCAGTGCAAGTGTACCAACAATATTTGCAAACACGCCACCTCGATCAATATCTGCGATTAAAATTACCGGGCAATTGGCTGCATCAGCAAGGCCCAAATTGGCAATATCACCGTCCCGCAGATTAATTTCAGCGGGGCTGCCATGAGGCCATTACCGCACCAAACGCTATTTTTTTTATAGTCGTGGTAAGCGCATGCTTCTTGGTTGCCAACTACTTTGCCATGAATAATTACTTGGCAACCTCTATCAGAATTGGGTTTGAGTAGCCCCGGATTCATATCGGTATGTGAGGTTAACCCACAACCCTCGGCCTGAACCGCCTGCGCTCGGTCAATCTCGCCACCATCCACTGTTACCGCAGAATTTAACGCCATGTTTTGCGGCTTAAACGGCACGACTTTCAAACCTCTACGACATAATACACGGCATTGCCCCGCTACTAGCGTGCTTTTCCCATCGTCAGAAGTGGTGCCTTGCACCGTCAGTGTCTTGGTGTTTATTAATACCGTTGTATTTTTTTCTTATTATTGAATGTAGATGTCATTTAATCATAATCTCATACTGCCTATTTTAGCCGTGCTTGCAGTCGTATTAGATTGACTAGTGGGCGAGCCGCAACGTTTTCATCCGCTGGTGGGGCTTGGCAATTTAGCCAATTACTTAGAAAAAAGAGTTAATTTTGCATCAGGTCGAGCTTGCATTTTACATCGCGCAATTGGCATATTTGCTGTCGCACTATTATTCGTGCCTTTTATCATAATTACATATTGGCTATGCCATATTCCACATTGGGGTTGGGTGGCCGATGTGCTATTGGTTTACTTTGCGATTGGGCATCAAAGCTTGCATCAACACGCCCGTGCGGTGAGTCATGCGTTAAAAGCAGGTGATGAAGCTGGCGCAAAACTGCAGCCTCGTATATGGTCAGCCGTGATTCTGCAGCGGTGAATGCGATTCCTGCAACGGTAGAATCTGTGCTAGAGAATGATAATGATGGTGTGTTTGGCGCACTATTTTAGTTTCTAGTCGCAGGTGGCGCAGGTACGCTGATGTTTAGATTAGCTAATACGCTAGATGCTATGTGGGACTATCGTAGCCCACGGCTTTTACAATTTGGCTCGGCCCCCGCACGGCTGGACGATGTACTAGATTACATCCCCGCACGACTCACTGCACTCACCTATGCCATGTTAGCCAATACTAAAAATGCACTGCAATGCTGGCGTAAACAAGCACCCACTTCTGGTAGCCCTAACGCAGGGCCTGTGATGGCGGCTGGCGCGGGTGCAGTGAACATTGAGCTTGGCGGGACGGCACGATACCAAGGTGAATGGCATCAACGACCTACATTAGGCTTGGGTAACAAAGCGGTGGACGCTGATATAGAACGCTAACTCAAATTAGTGAGGTATAGCGTTTATTTATGGTTGGCAGTTGCGTTGCCTGGCGGCGGCCGTGCCGCTGTATTGTTCCGTCACTAAAATGACAGCCTAAACAATAAATGCTTTAACTACGAACTTTGGCCCACTCAAACATGGTGGCAACTTAAACCAAGCAACAGCCCAATATGGCATACCATTAGAAAATTGGGTAGATTTGTCTACGGGCATTATCACTAATGGTTACTCTGTGCCAGATATTCCTGCAGCGCTTTGGCAGCGTTTACCCGAGGCTGATGATGTCTTGCATGAGTCAGCACAGGCTAATTACGAAGCACAGCATGTATTGGCGACAGCAGGCTCACAAGCAGCTATTCAAATACTGCCTAAACTCTTGCTTTCACCCTGCAAGGTGGCCATGTATGCAGAACACGCCAAAAATTGGCTAGCACAAGGGCATGAAGTATATTATTTTGATCATGAGCCAGATGCACAACTACTAGAACACAGCGCGGTGCTGTTATTATGCAATCCAAACAATCCAACTGGGCAGTTCTATGAGCCAGAAACTTTGCTTAAGTGGCATGCGCAACTTGCACAAGAAGATGATTGGCTTGTTTTAGATTATGCTTTTATGGACTGCACGCCAGAATATAGTTTGGCAAAGTATTCCCAGCTACCGCATCTCATTATATTGCTTCCACTAGGTAAGTTTTTTGGTTTGGCAGGTGCGCGAGTTAGGTTTGTGTTAGCAGAAAAATCAGTATTAAATGCCCTAGAATATAGCCTTGAGCCTTGGCCAATTGCAAGCCCAGCGCGCTTTATTGCTATTCAAGCATTACAAGATATAACTTGGCAAACGTCAACGCGCATAAGTTTAGTTCAGCAAAGTGCACGCTTAAATGCGTTGCTCAGCCAATATGGATTAAGGCCAAACGCTAGCACAGCGCTTTTTCAATGGCTACCACACTGCAGTGCGCAGGCCATTCACGAAAGTCTTGCCAGCCAAGGCATATGGATTAGGTATTTTGCAGATTGGAACGCGCTGAGATTTGGCTTGCCGCCACAGCATGGCTGGGCTCGTTTAGAAACTCCGCTATTAGCACTGTCTTAACACCCTCTAAGAATTAACCCTAATAATACTTGGCATGTCACCATTAAACGCTAATTGTGTAATTGACCCACAATCCACTTGAAAACGAAATAAACGTTTAAGTGGTATTTGCAGTACCTCTGCCAGCATCGCGCGTATCATCCCGCCGTGTGTCACCACCACAATATTCGCGTCTGGTAAGCGCTGATTGGCATCTGCAATAAAGCTCTGCGCACGTATGTGCAACGCACCAAAAGTTTCTCCATTAGGTGGTGCTAAATTAGCGTAATCATCTGCCCAAATATCAAATTCCGTGCGCGGAATTTCATCCCACGCTTGCAGCTCCCAATCACCAAAATTGAGCTCCATTAAACGGTGATCTTCATTGACCATGGGCAACGCTAATGAAGAATTTAGTGCATGTGCCAGCTTTGTACAGCGCTGTAATGGGCTACTTTCAATCGCATGTATAACCACACCGCTTTGCTTAAGTACATTTAACTTATTAATGACCTGCAATTGCTCTTCATTAAAACTGGCTGCAACATCAATATCGCTTTGTCCATAACAAAGCCCAGCGGTTATCCGTGGTGTAGTATGTCGAATTAAAAAGAGCTGCAAGCTAGTATTCCCAAATAAAAAGTAATTTCAGTGATTTGCTGCATCGCGCCTAAACAATCACCAGTATAACCGCCAATACGTTTTTTTAGCTTAAGACTAAACCACAGCCAAACCAGAAAAACTGACAATAACACCGCTAAATACTTGTAACCAAAAAATGGTAACAGCAAAATTAGTGGCACTAATAAGCCAAATACGCTGGCAAATATTAAGCTTGATACGCTTAACTGCGTGGCGATAGGTTTGGATTTTCCTGTCGACTTTACATAGCCTTGTGTAAACATGACTAATATCGCCATATAGCGACTTAAGCCATGCCCAGCCACTATCACCATAGGTAAAATAGCAGCAGAGATATAACTTAAACTTTGATACTTGATTACCAAAGCCATTACTAAGGCAATGGCGCCATAGCTGCCAATGCGCGAATCCACCATAATTGTAAGTACTTGCTCTCGCTCATGGCCGCCACCCAAGCCATCAGCCGCATCTGCTAAGCCATCTTCATGAAAAGCACCAGTTAGTAATATAGTTGCCACCATGCTGAGCAAGACTGAAATTTCAAGTGGTAAAACTGTGTTTGATAGCCAAAATGTAAGCGCACCCACTAAGCCAACGATGATGCCAACCAGCGGAAAATAGCACGAAGCGTGATTTAAATCAGTTTCTTGATAATGGTCGATATGCACTGGAATCCGCGTGAAAAACATCACAGCGGTTAAAAAGTAACGCCATTCATTTACTATAAAATGCACTTATTCACGCTTTCTCATATACCAATCATTTTATTTTTAGCTAATTTTTTCAGAGACTTGTGCTGATTCAAACGAGGCCATTTCATTTAAAAAATTCACTGCGGCTTGCACAAGTGGATATACCAAAGCTGCGCCTGTGCCTTCCCCTAAACGTAAGCCTAAATTAAGCAATGGCTTTGCATTTAAATGTTGCAGCATTAATTGGTGACCTGCTTCATCTGAGCAATGAGAAAACACACAATAATCCAAAATATTAGGCTGCATTTTTGCAGCTACCATCAAAGCAGATGTTGCAATAAAGCCATCAATTAATACCAATATCTTTTGTTGCGCCGCCCCCAGCATAGCGCCCGCCATCATTGCAATTTCATAACCACCGAAAGTGGCTAATACTTGTAACGAATTTTGAGTATCAAGTGCCTGGTGTTGCGCCAAAGCCTTTTTCAGAATGCTTATCTTCTTTTGCAAACCTGCATCATCTAAACCTGTGCCTCTACCTACGCATTGTTCTAATGGAAAATTACATAACACTGACATCAGCATAGCTGCAGAAGATGTATTACCAATGCCCATTTCACCAAAACCCATCACATTACAGCCAGCTTCAATCTCTCGTTTGGCTAGCGCCGCGCCGCGTGTAAGTGCTTGCTGACATTGTGTATTTGTCATTGCAGGTTCGACTAAAAAATTAGCCGTACCCATTCCCACTTTGGCATTAATTAAATGCTCATGCGCACCAAAGTGATAATTCACACCAGCGTCCACCACGTGCAATGCCAGGTTATTTTGTTGTGCAAACACATTAATGGCCGCACCACCTCGTAAAAAATTCATCACCATTTGCATAGTAACGACCTGTGGATAAGGGCTAACTCCAGACTCTACAATGCCATGATCTCCAGCAAATACCAGCAACGCAGGCTTAGTTAAGGTGGGTGTCAATGTGTTTTGAACTAAACCAATTTGAATGGCCAAATCTTCCAGCAAACCTAAAGCACCTAGCGGTTTTGTTTTTGATTTTATTTTTTTGTGCAATGCTGACGCAAGCGCTAAACTGATTTTTTCAATATTAAATTGCACGCTATTAACGCTAGAGTTAGGGTCAAATGACATCATAAATAGCAGCTTACACAAGTAAAAGTGTGAGGATACCGCAACCTTAAATAAAAAATGAAGATTTTTGCAAAGTAATAGCCTCTCGCATGACACGGATGCATGAAGTTTGCTATAATGCGCGACTTGTTAGTAAATGCAGCGGTTCAATAAGCTGTAAAACCTAATATAAGCGTTGTAAAAATGTATGGCCGGGTAGCTCAGTCGGTAGAGCAGCGGATTGAAAATCCGCGTGTCACAGGTTCGATTCCCGTCCCGGCCACCATATACAGTAAGGCTCACAGCGATGTGGGCTTTTTTTACGGCTATAAATTTTTGATTCATGTAGGGGCTATGTAGGATTTTACCTCCAAAATTAGTAGCTAAAACTCGCTAACAACAATTTAGCCCCAATCATTACGTAAAATCACTAGGACTTATTGAGTGAAGAACATAGGGTTGCTTTTGGATAATCGCTCATAATGAATACATAAAGCGAATCAATCTGAAACGCAAAACCTAAAAGGAATTTATCATGTGGACAACACCAGCAGCTACTGAAATGCGTTTTGGCTTTGAAGTTACAATGTATGTAATGAACAAGTAATTAACAGTTTTTAACTGTTTGTAGAAATAGCCCAGTAATTTCTGGGCTTTTTTATTTCTGTTAGAAAAACTTAAAGAATATTAACCTTCAAAAATCCTTATTCTTGAAATTCGTAATTGAACAACATTAGTATTTAATCAGTACAAATTAGAACTCCACTTAGGGATTCATCATCATTATTTGCTCAAATAAAACTTTAGAAAAAAAAGTCACAATGGGCATTGCGCTATCTCTTGAAAATGAGTCTATTCAGCCAGCTTATTTGATAAGAAAAGCTGGAGTGCCGCATCACATTATTATGCGAGCTTTATTTAATCAAAATGAAATTCGTGATACCGATAGGAATGACACTCAAAAGCCCATCTTGTAGTTTCGTCTATCGAATTTATACGTTACTCAATTTAATAATCTATGTAAAAAACCCACTTATAAAGTGGGCTCATGTTTTGTGCAATTATTCAATCACGACAAATCAGATTGCGCAGAATAGTTAAGTCTAAAAAGTCAAAAACTGGAAAGACAACAGTGATTGTCAGTCCAGCGAATAATAGTTATTTGAAAAACTTAAACCTTTGCAGACTTTTTTTTAGCAGAAAAACCAAGTAAGCCTAAACCACCGAGTAGTAATGGGGCGGAAGCCGGTAATGGAACAGGTGAGGTATAGTAACTAGCTCCTGTAGCTAAGATACCTGCTTCAAAGTAACCATTATCCAAAGACTCAGTGGTAGTGTTGTTAACTATAATACTAAACATTAGTGAGCTGGTTGTATTTGGTTCGGCTTGATAATAATATTCTGAGTCAAATATGTCACGATAAGCACCACCAAAACCACCACTAGGGGGCCTCACAAATAGACTACTCGCAGCAAAATTATTTTCAAGTTGTCTGTAGTCACGGGATACTTGAGTATGAGCATCGGCAGTAAAAGTGGCTTGCGTATTAGCACTAAGATTAAAGTAACCAGAATATGTAGCAGAAGTATTGTAATTGCCAGAATAACCTGGACTAGCACCATTACTTTGAATAAGCATATCACCATTAATGTCAAATTCCGTATTGCTACTAGATTGGGCATACAGAGATGCAACCGAGCCTGAAGTAGCTCCGCTATTACTACCGGTTATAGTAAAATTGTGATAATTGTTTGGAGTGAGCAAAATATCGCTTACATCACCTGATACTTTTGTGACTAAACCATACAGATTAATGCTTGGTGTAGTGACGATAGTTGGGTCAATAATACTAAGTTTTACAGTAAAATTGCTTAACATGGCACTAGCAGTACTATTTGCAAGCGCAGGTGTGGCACTCATTACTGCAATTACTGCTGAAACGGCTATCAAACTTTTCATTTTTATTTTTCCAGTTATGTTAATAAAGTAAAAGTCTTGGATATTAAAATATTCAAAAGAATAGTAATTATTAAACAAAACCAAATATCTATATTTCTCAACACGGCATTTTGCAATAGCCCAAAAGGGTCTTTACAACATTATTTTCGCAGTTTATTTATGCAATCAGATGGCTATCGATTTCTAAATCGGGTAACAAAGAAAACCAAAACACAGTCCTGAAGATGGACATGGTTGCGAGTATTTAAATATTACTTTTGCCTTTTGGCTAAGATGTGGTTCTGCTTGTGCTGGTAAGGAACAACCAACAAACAATATGAAAGTTAATATAAAGTCTACTCATGTAATTTTATGAGTTAAACAAAATAGTATTAATAATCTCTTTAAAAATATAGATAAGATTCACATTTAAAAAATAAAAAAATATGTAAAATATGTTATCAACCATACATTAAAACTAAAATAGGTATGTTGCTAAATTCCTTAAATTATTTTAGAGCAATTTCAATTCTTTCAATCGTCGCAGGTCATTGTATGCAAATTGCAGGTATTGATTTAACAAAACTTTCTATTTTTGAAAAGATAATAGTAAATCTGATTAGTGGCGGGACAACTCTTTTTGTATTTATTTCGGGGTTCTTATTTCACCACATTTATTTCTCTAAATTTGATTATCTAAAATTTTTAAAGTCAAAATTTAAAAATGTATTAATCCCTTTTATTTTCATGACATTACCTTTTATTTTTCCAACAATTTATAATGTAAATTATTTAAGCATAGAACAAGTGGGCATTATTGAAAAATATGTTTATCCAATAATGCATACCTACCTGAGTCTTATGCAATTGTCTTATTGGTATATACCATTTATAACAATAATGTTTCTTTTATCTCCGTTACATGTTATTTTCGCAAAAACTAATAAGAGAACACAAATTACAGTTCTAATAACTTTATTATTTATCTCAGCAATAATACATCGACCAATCGATAAAACTTATTTTTTACATTCAGTTATTTACTTTTTACCAGTTTATTTAATTGGAATTTTCTGTTCAATTCATAAAGAAAGGATTTATCAATTATTAGAAGACAAAGAAATTTTCCTGTTATTAATTGTTATTTTTATATCGACTTTAAATGCTGTTAATGGACATGTTGGGAACTTCATAAAAAACTTTTTTGCTTTAAATGGCTTTGATACTTTTTTATTTGCAAAACTATTTCTCTGCATATTTTTTATGGTTTTTTTACATAGATTTGAGAAAACTCAAATTAAGATTTTAGAATATATTGCAGCTGTAAGTTTTAGTATCTATTTCTTACATGAATATTTATTAAACATTACACGCAAATATGTTAATTATATGAATCAAGATAGTTTGAATTTATTAAGCTTACCACCATGGATTAATCTAATTTTTATAGTAATTAGTTTTGCTTTACTCATTACTTTGTTTGCATTGTTCATAAAAAAATTAATCCCAAAATATAGTAAATACTTAATAGGGTATTAGTGTTCTGTCATAAAAAAACATTGGGACTATTACCAGTTCTATCAGCTTCAACAATCTGTAGTTGTTGTTCAACTAATAAATCATTACTTTCCTAAGTTAAATAAAGGCAGTTTATATTTGTCATATTTGTACTTATTAGAAATTTTTTTAACAATAATCTTTGCACTTCAAAACTAAATAACAATTTCTTTTAAATCTATTCGTTGCATGCGTAATAGTTTTCTTAAATCCATAAGCTGTTTCCTAAAACCACCACTATAGGCATTTTGCGCTGAAATGGCTTTACCTTCAATTGTCTTTGCACCAGTGCTATTTTGCCATGGTTGCCATTGCCTTATCTTCAGGGATTGTTGTTTGCGTTGCTCCGCCGTCCATTGTCTTGCTGCCATTATTCACCTCTAATTGTTCGTTTGGTTGATTTATTGTTTTTTCCATGCGCGCGTGCATATTGGTCTGATTATTACCGTTATTTACTTGCTGGTGACCATGAGAAATATTGGCTTGCTTGGCAAATACTACAGGTGGATTTTTCATCCCCGCCAACACCTCAATAGTTCTAGCACACTGTGATTGGGCTTTGAGTGCAAGTCTCATATAGCCTTCAGTCGCTTGCATATGTGTCCCGATATTCAGTGCTGCACGCCTTGCCAGTTCGTTAAAAATTGCATTTAATGAAACAGTTTGTGATGTCAGTGTTGCTTCCATTTCGTTTAGGTCGCCAGCATTAACTTTACTAACTAAATCTCGCATGACGCTAATGGTTTCGGTTAAGTCAGTTTCACCCATTTGATTTTTAGTAAAGATACTTGTAGTGAACCCATTAAGCGTGATGGGTGATAATGCAATTTCAGCAAATTGACGTTCTTTTGTTTTACCTTTTTCTTGCTTTATTTGAAGTGTGTTTGAACTGCTATTTATTGGTGTAACTTTCTTTTTATTTGTCATTTATATCTCCTAAATTATTAAATACATCAAGTAGGCTAGTGGCCACAAAACTAACCCCGCCATGCTTACGCACTAGCTCCAAAAAGAAGACTTGCTCATCGGTCAGCTTTCCCCCTTTAGGCTTCTTAACTTCAACTGCTAACAAACGTCCATCCTTCAACTGGCCTAGAATATCGCTGCAACCAGTCCAGCCAAACTTGATAAAACGCCCTCCAACTTTAGCGACTCCTGTGTTTTGTCTTTCGCACCATGCAACCAAGTGATGTGATTTCAATGCTCGCATCACTTCCCGTAATGAATCGGCTTCTAAAGGCTTGGTGGTTTTAGTTTTTGGTGAACACTCCAATATGAAATTATTCATGGGCTGTAACCTCCATTATTTCATCTACAGGCGACGGTATCGGAATGATTGAGATTGAGTTTTGATTAAGTGCCATGGCTTCTGCTTTTGTGCAGGGCGGCCAGATTGCTATTTGCACGGGGTTTAATCCCTCGAAGGTAATAAGCCACCAATTTGATACAGGTTCACCACTAGCAATAAAGTCTGTTTTTATAGGCCGTGCGACTCTGATTTGTGCGATTCGTGCGATTCGGTCTGTGTCAGAATCCTCAGTAATCGCATGAATCGCATGAGTGCAAGTCGCATCAATGTATTTATTGAGAATATGCTTAAGCATGATTCACCCCCAATAGCGCTGGATTGACTTCAAGAACACTCGTTCTATCATCTAAAACTATTTTGATATGGTTAGCATCAACCAATTCATCAAGCGCATCATTGAATGCCTTTTTATCTCGAATCGCTCCATTTCTTAGAATATGATTTTTTGTCACCGTATCAGTTTTATGTTCACGGCAGTAACGCAGAATATATTCATCTAACTTAATGGCGCTTGTCACATGCTCAGGTACGGCAATTTGATTTAAGAACCTTTTAGCTTCGTATAGATGCCAAGTCACAATAGCTATGGCGCGGCCTACAAGGTCTTCATTGATTGCGCCGTCACCATTACATTCATACAGGTGAAACAATGTCGCCAGCCTTGCTACGTTATCAGCCGCCTTGCTTGCTACATCCTTAGCATCAGTTAAGTCGCCACCTTGCCGAAGCTCTATCTCGACATCATTATGAAAGTCTATCCATGTTTTTTTTGCATCAATACTAAAATCCAATAGCTCTGGGCTAATCCCGCCTGCATCGTTAAGCACTGGAATCTTATTCAATAGCTGTGTAATACGTTCGCTAAATACTGTTAGCTTTGGCCATGCCGTCGGCGGTTCTTTAAATAATCGATTGCCTTGGGTAGAATCAGGCCATGCGATCAGGAATCTTGCCAAGAAGCCGGTACCGCGTGCAAGCCCATTAGAGTTATTAAAGAAGTTTCGCACTGTGTCTGCCTGCACTGCTAAACCCATTGTTAAACGTGCGTCCTGCACTTTATAGCTGTCGGTTGTGCGTCTATCAATACTATGCGTGCCACCATCCCATAACACGTTAAGTAAGGCCATGTTACGCATTGCGCTATCGCCACTCATACCGTGGCTGCCAAATACAATGCCTGCTTCACTGGATAGAACACCGGCACTCGGCCAATGTTTTGCAAGGGCATAACCTAATTGCTCAGGAGTTGCGTCACCGTAAATAAGCCTTGGCACTCTCACTGGCAATAGCTCGTTATTTTTTAACTGGTGTAAGTGTGACGTTAAATTCTCGGTAGGTTTTTGCTGTTTAGCTGTTTCTTTAATCTTTTGTTTTAAACCTTCGTACTGCATCAACCAAGAATCATGTTCTACTTGATAACGCTTAACATCAGGTTTGGATATTTCGACTTGATTAGCCTCCCATGCTGTTATCGCTGAAGTGAAGTGTCTATCTACACTAGATTTACGTTCGCCACTTTCAGCAATGGCCAATGTGTATAAACTCACTGGACTGGTCAGACCTTCAGCACGTCTAACATTGGCTAAGTGTTGTGATGACACGGATAATGCGCTGAGCGCACTGCATGCGGCTAATGCTGGTGGACACTGAACAAAATCTAAGACTTCACGGACTGCATCACCTAGGCCACTAGGTAGGGCGTCTAATGGGTAGGGTGACGGCTCAGACTCTTGTAATAAACTAATAGGGCTAAACCATTCACTAGCAATGGCATGATTTTTTATATCAGCATCAAAGGCTTGAACTACATTTGAGTTATAGGCCATTTTTAGCGACCTCGTATGCATGATTGATACGTGACAATGCAAGCAATAATCTATTTTTATCGTTGCTAGTAAGAATTGAACCTTTCGCCATGTCGGACGCATAAATGTAAGTCAATGTCGCCTCGAATTTAATAATGCTTAGAATGTCCATTGCATAGAATGGCTTTTTATCCTTCTTGAAATTACCCATGGCTTTATCGGGCATGATGTCTGCAAAGTCTAGGCCTATTGCGCCGAGTACATCGTCAGTTTCGCAGCCGGCAAAACAATGCAGTAAAAGACGACCGCCATCATCTTTAATGGCAAGGCTCGGGCTTCTATCGTCATGCGCTGGGCATATTGCCTTATACCTATCATTACCAATGCGTTGCACCTTATCCAAGCGTGATAACACTGTGTTGAGGGCACTCATGCTGCCACCTCCTTTAAGAAGGCTTCAGGTATGTGATACGACCTTGCGCGAGTTCTGGTCTCTGACAGAAATGACTGTCTAACCGTTTGCCAGCCAGTAACTATTGGCAATTCGTCCTGTAGGGTTTTGATTGCGCCCATTACTTCGGCGCGTACAGATTCGTGAAAGTCAATCACGCGTACTTGGTTACCAGCCAAGAATCTAGCTCTTAGTGTATCAATAATGTTAAAATTTAAGTTGTCTGAAGGCCCTTTCGCTGTAATAGGTGAAGGGGCTTTTTTCATTATTTGCCACCTGCTAACAAGACGGCAATTTGAGTAACTGGCCACAATAGACGATTGCCAAACTTAACAGGTCTTATTCCAAAACATTCGCCAGTAAGGCAATAGTTTTTGCGGATAGTCTGACTCGCTCGGTTGGTAGCGTGAGCAAATTCGCCAGTTAAGATATAGTCACGACCAGCTGAGATTTCTGCTAGTTTATATGGGACGGAGATTTCAGTTTTCATCGTATTTACCTCTGAGTTGAGGCATGTAACAAAGCTAATTATTAGCGTTGAATTACATGTCGATACGAATTTTCTGAAACGAACCCCACTTCATTGCAAACTACGAAGCCCCTTCGCAGCTGTGAATTGCGTGCTTATTGACTGTGACTTTATAAACTACGAAGTCTTTACTAATTGCTGTAGTTTCAATCCAAACGCATTAGGCTTGTTTTTTTCATATTCCTTCAATAATTGCTCTATGCGTTTAGTTGATACTCCAAAATGGGTTGCTGTAGCTTGCATAAATGCTCTTGTCTTTTTCACATTCTTTTCATTGTTGCGAAAATCATAAACTTCTTTAAGTTTTTCATTTGTCCATTTTTTGCAGTTAACCCCATTAGCATTTTCAGCTTGAGCAATTGGCAGGTCTTCTTCAGTTGCTAGACTTAAAAGTTCTGATGGTAAGTTATCCCATTCAAATTGGATCGCTAATTTGGTAAAGAAAAATAAGGTTATGAAGTTGGTCAACTCTATAGTTGGTGAAAGTTCGGCTTGTACAGCAATAGTTTCTAATCTATTGCGAATAAGTTTCCATCTGCTAATAAACTCATCAGTTAATCCGTGTTTATCAAGATAGGCATAAGGTATATCTCCCGTGCGTCCTGGTGCATTGTCGATTAGCCATCCATTGCCGGGGGGATTTATATTTAATGAAAGTAGAATTGCTTGCCATAGCTCCACGGTTGTAACATGTTTCCAATATTTCCAATCTGCCGCTCCTTTTACATTGGTATCGAATGGATTAGGTCGAGAAACATAACTTGAACCTTCTAGAGGGCTAATCGGTGAGGGTGCGGTAGAGTGTTTCTTGACGGGTTTATCCATTTTCATACATTCATAATGTCTTCATTAAATAGTGCCACCACCAGCGCAGTGAAGGGCTGCATTTTCGAATTAGGTAATTAATCTAATTCTAGGCGGTGAGCTTATTAGTTAAATCACTATTACTATATTAATTATATTAACTTATTAATTAAAGTGGAGGATTCGTAAAGTTTTGTGTTTTGCAAAATTACAAATGATACATGGTGGTTAAATCTCGAAAAAGAATGTTGATTCTACTTTTTAACAGTCTGCTTTGTGGCAAGCTAATTTGTAGGGTAATGGGCAAAACGGCCCTGAGCAGACATTTGAATTTAAGCTCATTGCTATGTAAAGAATTGATGATCTACCGTCTTTATGACACATATCAACTCTATCTCATCATACATGTGTGATAACGTACAGAATTTAAATAATAATTCTTTTATACTAAAATGTGAGTAAAGGTTAAACATGACACATGAAAGTCTATAAACATAAAAATGAACTTAGCAGATTTTATTACAGAAAATATGGAATCCATACTTCAGGAGTGGGAAGAATTTGCAAATTCTCTAGCAGGTAGTAAGGAGCTTAATAAAGAAGAATTAAGAGATCATGCAAAGGTAATGCTTAGTACAATATCTAAAGACCTCATGTCCCCCCAATCTGAGAGCCAACAACAAAATAAATCCGTAGGAAAATCGGATAATCCTGGAGCAGAATCAACAAAAATGAATGAAAAAGCCAGTAGTCATGGTGAAGATAGATTTAATTCAGGGTTTAGCATTCAAGAAGTGGTTTCTGAGTTTAGAGCTTTGAGAGCGAGTGTGCTTAAACAATGGGAGAAAAATCCACAACTTGCCCAATCAACTGATATTACAGAAATTAACCGATTTAATGAAAGTATTGATCAAGTTCTTGCGGAATCAGTGGATGTATTTGCCAATCATAATAATCAACAAATGAAATTGTTTGAAACCGCATTACAAATCTCACCTGACCATAATTACATTCTTAATAAAGACGGCTGTGTCATATTTGCCAACAAAGCGATGGCAGATCAATTAGGGCTGGATACCAAAAACATAGTGGGTAAAAGAATGACTGAATTTGAGGTCATTGAAGGGAGTGCGTGGCAATTAGCGTTTAAAAAAGTCATTCAAGAGAAAAATGAAATACGTGGAGAAATTCAATACGGCATCAATGATGGCAAGACTAGCTTTTATGAATATATATTAACGCCTGTTCTCAATGCATCTGATGAGGTCGAAGCTATCGCGGCGAATGAGCGCGATATAACAATGCGTAAAACTTACGAAGAAACTTTATGGCATCAAGCTAATTTCGATCATCTTACTGATTTACCTAATCGCAATTTATTTCTGGATCGATTAAATCAACAAATTAAGAACACAGAACGTTCGCATAGTTTTAGCGCACTATTTTATCTAGATTTAGATAACTTTAAATGGACCAATGATAACTACGGACATGAAATAGGTGATTGTTTATTGCAAGAGGCATCTAAAAGAATAAGTTTATGTGTACGACAAAATGATACCGTGTGCCGTTTGGGTGGCGATGAATTCACAGTAATTTTAACTGAATTTGAACATATCGACGATGTCAAGAAAATTGCTGATAAGATTATTACTGAATTAGCTAAACCCTTTTTACTTAAGGAAATAACTATCAACATATCAGGAAGTATCGGGATAGCCCTTATCCCACAAGATGCAAGAAATTCTGAGGAGTTAATTGCTTATGCAGATCAAGCGATGTATGAAGCCAAGAGACGGGGAAGTAATCAATATAGATTCTTTTCAACGTCCGCTGTTAAGAAGTTGAAACTCAACAATCAATTAAATTTGTTACATCACCTGAAATAAAATACTGGCCTATATTGCTTCTTATGCAGTCTTAATAACGCGTAACTCAGATGTAACAGGCTCAAACTTAATATTAGCTTGCTCTAACATCCACGCTTCAATTTTAACGTGCCACATGCGCAGTAAATCCAGCGGGCGGCGTATATAGTTATTTTCTCTCACACCTTGCGGGGCGTGTCCTTGTATTTGAGCAGCAATGCCAGCGGGCGTTTCTGTCCACTCGCACAGTGTCGCAAAACTTCGGCGTAGACCATGCAATGTTAACTCCACACCTGCTTCAGCACATGCTTTTCTATGTGCGTCTGAAGGGTCAGCTAAATAACCAGCCTTGGCGGTTAGGCTACTAAATACAAACTGATTACGGCGTGGTAATGATTGCAGTAAATGCGCTACATATGGCGTTAATGGAATTGATGGATTATGTTCGGTCTTATCCTTCATTGTGATTTTGTTCCATTGAAAATCTATATCAGTCCATTTCAATTGTGCAATTTGTTCACGGCGGCGGCCTGTCAGTAGTAATGTTTGCAGATAAGCGTTAATCACTGGGTTATTGATTTGCTTAACGGCAGTAAACCATGCGGGCAACTGTTCACGCTGTAATACATCATTTTTAGTTTGTGGCTTGCCTAGGCGTTTACGTGCAATATCATTTTTAGCGGCATTGTCAGTCACTATTAGGCCGTATGTTGGATGTATTTTGCACCATGATAAAAAGGCTCTTAATAATCTAAATGCAAGTCTAGCTTGTGTCGGCCTTCTATTGGCTTCATCATCAGCCCACTCTGTGACCTTGGCGGCGGTAATATCCACCAGTTTTAATTTTGCCAGTGAGGCTAATGGTGCGGCTTCGGTTAACTTATCGCTTCGTTTCCTTTCCACGCCGCCACCATGAATCATTTTCACGTGGTCTTTATAATGACGGTCAGACCAAGATTTTTCTTTGCCTTCTTTAGCTTCTTTTCTTTCGGCTATATATTCCAGCCAAACCTTGCCTAATGTGATTGATTGTCTTTGTTCTTTTAATACCAGCGCGGCGGCTTCATCTGTTTTTGCTTTTGCCTTGGCTTCATCGTTGGCTATGTTGTCAGCTTTCACTTGTCGCGGGTCTATACCTTTATCAGTCATTGCCTTTAGATTTGTAGCTTCAACTTGCGCGGCTTTGATTGAGTAAGTGCGAATATCACCAATAGTTATACGCATGGTTTTGTTGTTGAGTGAGGTTTCAAATATATAAGACTTTGCACCAGTAGCCGTTACACGCAATCCTAGTCCAGAAGTCTTAGCGTCCCAATAAATAGTTTGTGACTTCCCAGCCTTACACTCAAAGCTTGCTATTACATCCGCTGTAAATTTCTTTTTAACAAGTACAACTTTTTCTTCTTGGCTAGTGGATGTCATGCTATAAATTTCATGTAGGGGCTATGTAGGGGAATTATAGCAACATAACGATATATCAATCAACAAATGATTAGATGATATTAAAAATAAGTTATTGATTTAATTAGTTTGTAGTAATTTATGATATGGCAATCAACACTAATAAATGCCATTTAATAGGGATTGAAAATCCGCGTGTCACAGGTTCGATTCCCGTCCCGGCCACCAATTTCTCCAGCGTTCAAAAATCAAATTGCTTGGTGCATCCGCACTTTATTTGTGCATGCTATGCATTAATGCATTAATAAAATTCAAT
>JACMMS010000084.1 GCA_014378915.1 Methylophilaceae bacterium | reverse complement strand
GCTAGTGTGATAGCCATACGTGAAAGCTAAGTCTAGCTTTGTCTCAAACGATTTATCCTGACAATGGTGTGACAAGAACTTTGTGAGCCTTATAACTGCTACTGGTTCGAGTGCCTTTAAGGGCACCATTTATTAAACAAATGAAGTAAAAGAGTTTCTAAATCAACTTCGAAGGCAATGCTCTGCCCAGCTGCCATGGTCATTTCAACTTTTATTTTCAATTCCCGACCCCCCGACACCCCACTTTTTGATTCTCCGGGCTGGCCTTAAAATCGGCGCTATACATAAAAATAAATGAAATTAAAACGTATCACTATCTAGATAATTAATAATTTGGTTAAGTAAATTTCCAGAAAGCGGTCAGTCATGATCAACACTTTTGGCCCTAACCAGTCATATGGTTTTTAACAATTTGTGAGTATGGGTATTATTGAGATAATTTAAGCTACTTCTTAGTTTAAAGACAATGAAATATATTTTTTAGAGCTTATATTATTTAAGGCAATAAACGAGATAATTCATTTTTTAATACCCCATAACACTCACAAACATGATTTTCAATGCCAATACGATTAGTTACCGTAATATGGCCACGCCGATACGAGATTAGCCCTAGTCGCTGCAAATTGCCAGCAGTTTCAGTAATGCCTTCTCGACGCACACCTAACATACTTGAGACTAGTTCTTGAGTCATAGTGATTTCATTTGATGACAATCTGTCTAGGGTGAATAATAGCCAGCGGCAAAGCTGTTGTTGCAAATTATGATGCCTGTTACACACCGCAGTAAGAGAAATTTGTGTTAATAACACTTGGGTATAGCGCAATAATAAATCTTGAAATAGCTTATTATTTTTAAGAACTTCCATTAAAACATTACTCTTAATTTGATACGCGTAACCTGTCATTCGCACCACGGCCGAGCTTGGAGTGCTATCGCCGCCCATAAATATGGTGATGCCAACCATGCCCTCATTGCCCACGCCCGCAACCTCAGATGTTCCGCCAGATTTCAAATCATACTGCAACGATATAAGACAACTGGTGGGGAAATAAGCAAGGCGTAAACATTCGCCTGATTCGTAGAGCATCTTACCAACTGGCATCAGTACCAATTGTAAGTGTGGTGTTAATATTTCCAAATCGGCCACAGGCAATGCAGCAAGAATATGGTTTTGATTGGGATGCTGCAGGATATTTGGATTTAAGTTAAGTGTGTGCTTTTTTATGGCGTCATTATGTTGGACTCTCTGCTCAACAGTCAAATCTTTGGCTTGAATTACCTTTTTTTTGTTAGTGTTATTCACAATGGTCATTTTTTAAAATTCAATACTTGTTATCTCTATTCAGTTCAATTCCTATTCCTCTGTAACCGATAAAGCGGCAATGCCAATCAAACATCGGCTCACCACTCACTTGAAATCTTTGCTTTGTACCATCGGCATTTTGGCGACTAAACACAAAATCTAAAAAAGGTTCACGTGCGCTTATTTTTGCTTGTAACATTTCGCGTTCTTGCTGATTCCAAACATTTTTTTTGCTGTCATTTTGCGTCAAGTTAAAGTTTGCTTTGTTGTCAGAAGCTAAATCGCCTGACAGGCTATCAACTTGTATCCCCAGGATTTCTAATACTGGGCCAGAAACTTTGGTAAATATCATGTTCTCATCTTGCTCCCAATACCAATCAGAGGCTAGCTCTGTAAGGCTGCGATAGCGTGCTTCACTTTCGCGCAGCTCTGCCGTGCGTTCTTGAACAGTTTGTTCTAATAGTTTGCTGTAATTTTCTAGCCTTTTATATAAAAACCGCACCTCTAGCATATTGTAAATACGGGTTTTAATTTCAACTAAATCAAAGGGTTTACTAATAAAATCTTTTGCGCCGGCTTGCAATGCGCGTAATTTATGGCCTGGCTGGGCGGTTAATACAATCACGGGCAAGTAAGCATCGGCTTGATTGGTCTTAAGGCCTTCCATCACCTGAAAGCCATCCATTTCTGGCATTTGTAAGTCAAGTAAAATCAAATCGTAATGGTGCTTACGATGCAACGCGCATACCTCTTGCGGCTTCATGGTTGAGCTTACATTGCGATAACCAGCCTCATTTAACATTTGCGTCAGCAAGGTAATGTTGGGCTCTTGATCGTCAACAATCAGAATGGCGGCGTTTAAAATATCGAGCAGTTCTATCACTTTATATCCTTTTCATACTTACGTTTCGTACAAATTTCTCAATTTCAGCTAACTCAATGAAAATTGGTCACTATTGCTTTGCTTTGTAAGGGCTGTTAGCTACGTCGTCTCATGTATTAAATCAAGCTCAATCCAAAACGTGCTGCCCACATCGACCTTGCTTTGCACGCCTATTTTTCCATGCATTAACTCTATCAGCCGCTTGCAAAGTGCTAAGCCAATACCTGTTCCTTCTTCAAGGTTGGCTTGCCGCCCAAGACGATTAAATGGCTGAAATAATTGTGCAAGTTGCTCAGTATTTATGCCTGCGCCAGTATCTTGTACGCAAATGCGCAACGCGTTTTCGCTCAAGGTGTAATTTACAATCACTGTTCCGCCAACTGTATTATATTTAATGGCGTTAGATAGCAGATTAATCGTGATTTGTTTGAAGCGGATTTTATCTGCATGCACAATTACATCATCAGCCAAAACATTAAATCTGACACCAATTTTATGTTTTAAGGCAAGCGGCTCTATCAAATAAGCACATTCGCGCATCAACTGATTAACCGCAATAGGCTCTAACAACATGGATTGTTTGCCCGATTCAATTTGTGCTAAATCTAAGATTTCATTAATCAGCTCTAGCAAATACCAGCCAGCCTGCACAATTTGCTGAATATTACTCGTCTGTAAAGTTGTTAGCGGCGTGTGGCTCGATTCTATTAATTGCGCAAAGCCCAATATTGAATTAAGTGGCGTGCGCAGTTCGTGGCTCATGCTAGATAAAAATTCTGATTTTGCCAGATTAGCTTCTTCGGCTGCTAGTTTTGCGGCTTGCAACTCAAGGTTATTTGCAAACAGCGCATCTTCCACATTTTTTCTGTACGTCATATCCACTAAGCAGTTCATCGCACCGATAATTTCACCTTGCATATTTTTTAATGGTACAACATTAGCCACTACGTTTACACGTGAGCCATCAAGACGCTCCAAAATGGCTTCAACATCAATTGCCATCGGACTCCTGCCTTGTAATACGTCGGCTACCGCATTTTGTGCAGGTAGCAACTGCGTGCCATCAGATAGGTATGCTTTATAGGCGCAGCAATAGCGTTCGCCAGGGTCGCCACGCTGCGGTTCACGTCCCCACATGCTGACAGCATTACGATTAAATTCCTGAATCGTTCCTAAAGCATCCACGGTGTACATGGCCACTGGCCCTAATTCAAATAAAACCCTAAAACGATTTTCACTTTGATTTAACTCTTCTTGCTGTCGCTTGCGTTCCGTTATATCACTTGCCGTGCCAAACCATTCAATAATGTCACCTTCATCATTAAAAAGCGGTACAGCGCGTGAAAATGTCCAGCCCAAGGTCTTATCCGCCAGCAAAACTTGATGTTCCATTTCAAAAACGCTCTTGGTTTGAATGGCTTGATTAATTTTTGCGAGCACTGTTAATTGGTCATCTGGATGAATGTAATCGTCTAGCCAATTGATGTTCAACTCTTTAGATGCTTTTAAAAAATTTCTCTCTTGCAATTCCTGCATAGCGCTCCAATCGGGGCTCATACTGTAAATCACATCCGAGCTAGATTCTACAAAGGCTTGTAATCGCATTTCACTGGCTTTTATAACTTTTTCTGTCTGTTTGCGCGATTCAATATTAGTAAATAAAATGGCGATTTTATTATTTTCTGGGCTATTAATCCTAAAAGCATAAATATCAAACCAACGGTTTAATGCTTTTACGTCGTATTCAAAGCGAATAGCTTCTCCAGTGCTTGCAACTCGACCATAGATGACAATGAGAGTTGGTTCAAAATCTGGTGTAAGTTCTAATATCGTTTTACCTGTGGCGTTAACTAAACCTGATTGTTCTTCAAAAGGTGGATTGATCTCTAAAAACCGAAAATCGACGGGGTTCTTATGTGCATCAAAAATTATTTCGACCACGCAATAGCCTTCATCCATGCAATTAAATAGCGTGCGGTAACGAGTTTCACTTTCTACAAGCGCTGACTCAGCGTGCTTGACTTGGGAGATATCGGTGCAACTGCCGATATAACCCACAAACTCATCTCTATCCGCCTGACGAGGTACGCCAACATCAAGAATCCAGCGGTATTCTCCATCGTGGCGTTTAAGCCGATATTCCATCGAAAACGTTTCGCGGGCATCGAAGGCCTCATTATAAACCTGCATACACTGGTCAAAGTCGTCGGGATGGATGCTTTCAGTCCAGCCGTTACCCCTCTCTTGCGCCATTGAGCGGCCAGTGAAATTGAGCCATGTTTTGTTAAACCACGTACAGAGCTTGTCGGTTCCGCTTAGCCAGATAAACACTGGAGTAGAATCAGCCAAAAGCCGGAATTGTTCTTCACTATGACGAAGGTTTTCTTCATTTCGATTACGCTCCGTCACGTCTTTAAAGATAACCGCAACCCGAAGGTTAGTATTGTCTTCGACCCGAAAGGCGTAGAATTCTAGTACGCGACTGTTGCGCAAAATTTCCCGCTCAAACCGAACCGGCTCGCCAGTTTTAATTATTGTGTCATAAGTAAGGTACCAATCCTCAGCCCTATCTGGAAAGATTTGCCGGATGGTTTTTCCAGCCACATTAACTATGCCAGTTTGAATCTCGAATGCCGGGTTGGCTTCAATATAACGAAAATCCAGCGGCTCGCCCACTGCGGTTTCAACCTTCTCGATGATACAAAAGCCTTCTTCGATGGAATTGAATAAGGTGTGATAGCGGTTCTCACTAATGCTTTTGGCTGTCTCGGCCCGCTTACGATCGCTAATGTCGAGGTTGGTTGCGAAGGATTTAATTGGCTTGCCATCTTTACTTAACTTGACCGACCACTTACTTTCTATCCATCGTTCAATGTGGTCATCACCTGATACACGATAATCAATTTTGCCGACAGGTTGGCCATCAAAAAATTGTTTAAGTGCTGCTTGTACTGTCATGCGGTCGTCAGGTACCACATGTTCAAGCAAAGCCTGAACGCCAATAGAACCATTGGTTTCTTGATCGATAGGGGGTACGTAACCCATCACATTAACAAAATTATCTGGTGTATAAGCTACACCAGTTGCAAGATCAATCTCTACAAAGGTTAATTTTGCAGATTCAGTTGCGTAGCGCAAACGCCATTCGCTATCGCGGATTTTTTGCTCCGCCAATACGCGTTGTGAAATATCTTGAAAGTAGCAAACCACACCTAGCTTGCAGCTTGGAAGCGGTATGCGATGGATTTCCCAAGAGTAAAACTCTGTTGCACGGCGGTCGGCGCGTTGCTCAATCATTTCAGGTACCACAATAGACCTACCTGTTTCAAGGGTATGCCTAAACTGTTTGATTATCTCATCGGCCTTGTTGTCTGGCCAAAGCATGTGCATGACATCGTCAAAGTCACGACCAATTAAATCAGGAATATTACCGAATGCTGGGAGCGCATAAGGATTCACATTGCGAATGGTGAAATCATCATCGACCATATGGATACCAAACGGGGCGGCATTAATTAAACATTCAAACTGTTTGATGCGTGTTTGCAAGTCTAGTTCGGCTTTTTTGCGCTCGGTAATATCACGTGCAGATGCGTAAAGCAATTGATCTTCTATAACCGAAACGGTACTCCATAATAGCCAGCGCACAGAGCCATCTTTACACAATAAGCGATTTTCAAAAGCACGGCTATTGTGACCATTAACTAACTTTGAAACTAAATTTTGCGATATCTCTTGGTCATCAGGATGTACAAACTCGAGGAATGGCTTGGCCAGCAACTCGTCAATGCTGTAACCGAACGCATCCTCCCAAGCGTTATTCAGCTTTTTAAAATAGCCATCAAAACCAGCTATGCATAGCAACTCTTGCGATAGGGAAAAAAAGCGGCGACTATCTTCAATCGCTAGTTTTCTTGCTGATATGTCATCAACCACGGCAATAAAATAATCAATATTATGATTGGCATCGCGCGCACAACCTACTTCTAAATCGACCCAAAATATCGATTTATCTTTGCGTATATAGCGTGTTTCCATGCTAAAGCTGTTAATCTCGCCTGCCAACATGCGTTCATAGCCAGCCAGATTTTCAGCTAAATCGTCTGGATGAGTAATTTTTTGATATTGATTAAATAATAACTCGGCAACAGAGTAGCCCACCATACGGCTATATTGTTGGTTAATACGCAACAACTGACCGTCATGTGCCACATGCGCAATGCCTACCGATGCATTCTCAAAGGTGGCGCGAAACATCGCCTCACTATCTATCAAAGCCGCTTGCGCCACCCCTTGTTCGGTCACATTCCGAAAGACCAATAAGGTACCAAGTGCAACACCATCTCGGCTGCGAATAGTTGAGTAAGTGCCAGTGATTCTGTATTCACCACCATCACTCGCAATGAGTGTCGAGCAATTAAATAATTGATTGATTGTACTGAGGGCTAAGGATTCAAATTTTGGCAGTGTGATGGGCTGACGAGTTTTTCCATCAACTACATAAAAAATCTTATCTACCGTTTGGCCCAACGCTTGCGCGTGGTTCCAGCCTGTGAATTTTTCGGCAACGGTGTTAATGTGGGTAACACAACCACTTAGGTCGGTAGCGATAATGGCATCGACAGTAGCATTGAATGCAGCTGCGAACACATCACAGTCTATGCTGAATTGATTTTCAGATGTAAGGTTGGGAGTATTACTCATAATGAAGGAACAAATGCTATTGCTAACATGTCCGCCCTTTTATTAGTACTCAACCTATCTATAAAATTAGGCTGTTCTAAATTATATACTTTTATCATACCCTGTTTCAAAAATTATTCAAAGTTAGTCCAGCTTTTATTTAAACGTAGAAGCGCTAAACAACATTAACATTAAAGTATTCAAAAAAATTCTATTATGAGCCTCACATATTCTAATAAATTTGGCTTACTTTTTAAGTAAAATTCTTTCTTTAGACATTATGTAGTTGATGCTGAGTTATTAATACTCAGGAAAAGTAAAATTGCTGTAAATATATCGCATTCTTATATAGTGGATCAGAATTATATTCTGAAGGCAAATAACGCCTTTGCAATTAACAGATTAATATTGATCGAAACGTCTATTTTAGTTTGAATTGAAGTGTAATGCTCTGCGGGAACAGTCATTCAAATACCAGCTTTAGTTCTTAGTGACTGACCACTTCGGGCCGAGTTTACAAATTCAGAATTGACATTAAGCGGCCCAAAGCAGACTGTCAATTTGAAATTAGGGCTGGCAATCTCTTAGATAGAACTGTTAAATAGAATCAGTTGATTTCTAAGGGTACTGTTACATTACTCGTGCAGGTAAGGACTATATAAAAAATATCCGTAGGTTTTGACTTTTTTTAGGGTTGCGGGCGCTAGCCCGTTACCCTTCTCTGACTTTTTGTTTAAAGACTAATTATCTGCAGATATCGCCATAATATAAATTCCATTTAATTCAAATCAACTAATTTTTTATTTAGTTATCTGCCCACGAATTTCCCCGTTTGGATTAGCCGCAGTATGTAAGTTTATATACCACTTTCCTTCCATCAGCTCTTTTAGTTGGGTTGTTGATAAGGTAGCCGTGCCATTAATGGGGCTTGCAAGACTGCCAGTGATAGGAACTGCTACATCAGCATTTTTGCCTTCTAAAGCTGGCCCATGAAAATGGGCGCCTGTTACTGGTCCGCTGAGTCCAGAGTAGTTGATAGTCCAAGTGAGTACGCTAGTTTTAGAGTTAACCTCACCTTTAAGCGTACCTTGACCTTTGCTAGTATTTGCTGAAACTTCAGTTGTAGCAGTTAATTTCGCTGCAAGTTAGGTTTGATCTTTAGTTGGTTTCCCTTGATTACAACCCACCAAGCTAAATAAAACTAATGCAATACAGCTGTAAATAACATTTCTCGTATAATTCATAATTAACCCCAAAAAATATATCTAGTTAAAGAACGTTAATCATCCATATCTATAAAATGTTTCACAGTACGTTGCCACACATAAATCAAATATTTTTTATAGTCTTAAATGTATTCACTAATTAAGAGTAAAAAATGAGGAAAGAGTATTAGTAATATCAAATGGCAAATATAAAAAAGATTAATAAAGGTTATCTTAGGCAGCAGACGGAAGTAGCTTTTAGATTGAATGATAGTTTTCAGAAATATAGGAAAAATTATTATGCGAAATTTGCATATTCCCTTCATTAAATAGATAAACCCATACATATTGCTTACTTCCAGCATTCTGTGGAGGTATTAATGAGCCAATTTAAATCTTTATATAGTTCTAATTCTTTTGGATATCAAATATTAAATGTGTGTGTTCGGGTATTCAAAGTGGAAGTATTAAGACCGGGGAAGTCAGCGAATACTTGGATATCATACTCAACTCCATTAAAACTTTAAGTAAAATACACCATGATTGGTAGACTTTAATAAAGGAGTAACATCCTGAGATGAAAATACAATCTACCATTAAGTCATCTTCGTCTTCTGATGCTGTGAACAAATCAGTAGAATCCGAACAAGACCAGATAAGCCAAAATATTGAGGCTGTTCTAGAATTCTACAACCGTGAAGAGCAAAAGATTAGCTCATCACAACGTGCACTAGAACAGATAAGCAACTTTATTGGACAACCAGTTTTTCTTGGGATAATTCTGCTTTTTGTTGCGCTCTGGATTTTAGCTAATACTTTATTACTTCATTTTGGCATGGCTGCTTTCGATCCACCACCATTTATATGGTTGCAAGGGATTGTTGGTTTGGGTGCATTGCTGACCGCTACCATCGTTCTCACAAAGCAGAATCGGCTCGCTAAACTTGCGGATCAGCGAGCACATCTTGATCTAAAAGTGACACTATTGACAGAACAGAAGGCCGCAAAACTTATCGATCTGGTTGAAGAGTTGAGGCGAGATTTGCCGAATGTAAAAAATCGGCATGATTCCGAAGCGGCATCACTTCAGAAGTCAATGAATCCAGATCTAGTGCTTGCTGCCCTAGATGAACGAAGTGAATCAGAAAATCCGCCGAATGCAAATGTAGCGTCGACTAAAAGTCCAAGTGGAAAAAAATAAACTTTACGATACTGTATATATTTTAACTACTTAAAATATATACAGTATTGTTGTAATTGATCAGTTACTTACCCCTATTTATCGGAATAAGTTAACGGATATATTTGAACATTCTCAGAAAAAAATTGATGCCTTATCTCGGTCCATTGCAGCCGGTTGTCGATTTGTAACATGCGACTGTAATGTGGGACAGTGCACCCTTCACTATTAGCCAACCGAGACTACGTGCGCCGTCTAAAATCTTGACCTCATCACGAACCAGTGCCATTTTCTGAGACTAGAGTCTACAAAAGCGTTTTGCGTGATTTCAGTGTCGTCCAGTCTGGTTATCGTTTTGGGAGTCCTCTAACGAAAAAAGACAATATACAGAACAATAATAAGCACTATAGTACCTAGGCCGATATACATTTTTCACCTCCGTCTCATAGCTCATCCTCTGGGAGGGTAATTAAGCACGAGTCTATCAATTACATTAAAGCATTCGCTCCTGTTGATGTCTGTGCGCAAGCACACCTAACATTCTTTATCAATGGCCGTTAGTTGCCTCATTGCTACCGAACGAATCCCTTGTGGTCTATGGCCGGTTTGGCCGATTAGTTACCATCCGAATAGGTTTAGGAACGGTCATCAAATCCATAAGTTAACTTGCTGGTCGCAACAACTGAAAGCCAATACGGGACGAAACTTTACCAACCGAACTGTTTATTTATTCCCGTCAAAACCTTTTATCGCAGTAGCAACGGATTCTGCAATTTTCCTTGCTGTATTAGCTGTCGTATTTTGGTTTGACCATGAACTCTCTAACTGAAAAGCTTTAGACAGAACCACTTTTTTAAGTTTAACGTCGACAAGTAAAACTCTTGGGTAAACAAATAAATAGATAGGTTTTAATGCTACTCCAATTAATACGTAATCTGCTGCTCTTTCAGCTGCCAAATCCGCAACATATTCTATTTGATCAAGTAAATAGGAAGGTGATTGATTCTGGATATCGAGTTTCAATTTTTCGGCCACAGGTACAATATTTACGCCTTGTTTTATTAAAACTTCTTTACATACCTTTTGTTCGATAACTGATGCTTTCTAATTCTTGTGGCGCGTTTGGTAGATCAGGCAAATCATTTAGCTGAAAGTCTAAGACAACGATTCATTCTTAAGCTTATTTTTAACCGAATCACATAATTTAACCAAAATGCTTTTTAGAACACTGTTAATAATTACATTTTAGGCAATATAGTTGAGCGGCATTACCCAAGACGAGAACGCCATTTGATGCGCATAACATCGCTTTTGAAGTAATAGTTGGATAGCCAAAGTGCGGCATCTACGACAACATGCGCCCCGCAGTGGATAAAGTGCGGCCTTGCAAGCAAGGTGATATTAATGCACGTTTCCAAGCTATGGTCAGTCACTTTCTATTAAAAGCTTAATTCTGCAATCCAGCCCAATGTTGGGAGTAAGGCCAAATTGAGAATAGTGTGGCACCAAGCACCGCGCTTTAATAGCCTGAACGATGACGTCAATGATTGGCTAGAAACTCGCTGTATCGACTGATGGCATGAAATTCGCTATTTTAAATTAACACAACTCTCTGTGGTTAAAGTATTAACACAAGAGCAATCGCAGCTTATGCCAACAACTCGCCGATTGTTAATTTGGTGCTGGTATTGTGGTGTTGGACGGGTTTGGTTATTTACCGTTTAGTCAAACAGGTGGTGCCTTAGTGTTTCATTTGCTGAATAAGCTATATGAGAAAGCCAGTGTAGTGATTATCGGTGGGTGAGCATTCGATGAATTTGATGGGTCAAATTTAGAGGTAATTTAACATCCGCTAGCTTTGGTTAAAACGCTTGCCATAAGTATATTGAACACAATATAATTGTTTGCAATGCAATTAACATGAAATACAAATAATGCAAAATCAATACGTGGCAAAAAGATCAGATTACGGTCAACGCGTTAGGTGAAAGAATATTTTTGGATTCGGGGACGTTAACGCCTTTACTCAAACGACTTGAAAAGCTATCCCTTATTACGTGCAAGCGTGAGGCGATTGATGGTCGCCAAGTAATAATTGCGCTAACGCCTTTAGGCCAGTCTTTACGTAATGATGTAGAGCATATCCCTGTCAGAGTGTCTTGTAATACTGGATGTACATTACCTGAGATCAAAGCGCTTAATCAACAGCTTATAGCATTAAGAGTGCATTTAAATATCAATTTAAATGCTGTGAAATCAACTCGTTAATCCATCATTTTTAATTACTTAAAATCCAATAATCAACAAAGAAGTTAGCATGCACTTAAATACATATAGTTTAAAACCGATTGACTTTAATGCAATCAGTCCAGAAGAACAAACGGGTTTACCCGTCGTGACTTTATGATGACTAGCTTAGCGATTGGCTTTGCACTTGCATCTACTCCTGTGCTGGCGCAAGCGGTTAGTACTGACACTTCTGGCATTAAAGCGGGTGAGGTTAAGGTGCCAGTGGCAGACGGTGAAATTGTAGCGTATCAAGCGATGCCCGCCAAAGGTGAAAATTTTTCTGTTATCTTAGTAATTCAAGAAATTTTTGGTGTGCACGAACATATTAAAGATGTTTGCCGTCGATTTGCTAAATTAGGTTATTTGGCAATTGCGCCTGAAATGTTTGCGCGTCAGGGCGATGTATCGCAGATGAATGATATTGGTGAAATATTAAGCAAAGTGGTCGCAAAAGTACCAGATCAACAGGTAATGAGTGATTTGGATATGACGTTAGCATTTGTTAAAGCCAATAAAAAAGGCAACATTTCCAAAGTGGCCACCGTCGGTTTCTGCTGGGGTGGCCGCACTGTTTGGTTGTATGCCAATCACAACCCAAGTATTAAAACGGGTGTTACCTATTATGGCTTATTGAATGGCATGAAATCTGATATTAAACCAAACGACCCTATTGATATTGCGGCTCAAATCAAAGTGCCAGTACTGGGCTTATATGCCGCAACCGATAGTTTTATTAGGCCAGAGGTAATTGACCAAATGCAAGCTGGGCTTGAAAAGTCGAGTAGTCGTTCAGAAATTATTGTATTCCCCAACGTGAACCATGGCTTTTATGCGGATTATCGTCCCACCTACAACAAAACGGCCGCCGACTACAGTTGGCAACTAACACGTGACTGGTTAAAACGTCACGGCGTTTAATATTCAATGATGAATCAACCATTAAAACATTAATTTTTTAACTATATTGAATTGAACTGAAAATGACCACAAAATTAAAGCTCTACACCTCGCCTTCGGCGTTTCCTAACCCGCAACGTTTAAGATTATTTATGCATGAAAAAGGCATTATCCAACATGTTGAAGAGGTGATTTATGATATGGCCCCAGATGGCCAGCAACGCAAATGGCCGCATTTAAAAATGAATCCTTGGGGAGAAACGCCCACCTTAGATTTAGGCAATGGTAATTTTTTGTCTGAATCAACCGGTATTGCGCGCTACATGGATCAGCAATTTTCTGGTAGAAAAATAATGGGGGAAACGGCACTTGAGCAAGGACAGGATACGATGTGGGACAATCGTATCTTTACGCATGTGTTGTATCGAATTGTCACCATGTTTCATGTGATGCATCAAGGGTTGGGGCTGAAAATTGAGCTAACGAGCAATCCTCAGTGGGGTGAACATTGCCGCAAAGAAGCGTTAGCACATGCTGGCATTGTGAATCAACATCTTGCTGATGGGCGTGAGTGGCTTTTGGGCGGACAGCACCCAACCTTTGCGGATATTACCTTATGCACTGCTATTGCCTTCTCTAAATTCCCAACTAACCAAACTCCATTAGACGAACGTTTTGAATACTTAGACTATTTTTGGCAACGTTGGCAAAAACGTGAAAGCTTTAAAGCCGCTTATGCCGATGGTAATAGCGGTTTAAGTGAATTATCGTATTTAAAAATAGAATAATTGATATTAAATAAAGCCACTACAAACGGATTTTTATTCACTAAGCTGATGTCCGAACTTTACGTCAGCTTATTTAATTAGATTTTTAACAGGGTTTCCCTGCGCGTATACAAAGCGGTTTAATCTTGAAACCAAAATAGATAATAAGACATAGCTAAATTTAAGTGGCGGAAAGTATATTTTGACGAAGAAAAACGTTATAAATAAGTCTTTTACAGAAATTCATAGTCATTCTGATACAAAGACGAATGAAGTCAACTATCGAGCATTATTTGAATGTGGACTTCACCCGCTTCAATAGACATAACATACTGTCGAAATTGCAGCTAAGAGTTAATAATGAATGACATCAGATATACATTAATAAGATCAAACGCAACTCTCTATCGAGATGATTAGTATTGGCAGTAGAGTCTAACTTTTCATTTCAAACATTGAATGTCTGCTTTGGGCAGTGGATTCAACTGATCGCTGCAACACATGCGTTAAATCTTGTTGCTGGTGTATCATATTCTAACGTTTTTCTGGTCGTTCATTTAACTGAAGAGCAATTGAATTTAGTTTCGCCTGAGAGTGCACGGATAAGTCAGTACGCCTTGGTAAATACTGCCTCAGCAAACGATTGGTGTTTTCATTGCTTACCACGTTGCCAGGGACTGCTACGGTCACAGAACTAAACATCGACATTAGTATGCAATTTAAAACGTTGGTGATCGGCCAGTTCTTTGCCTCGATCCCACGTTAATGATTTGTATAACTCAACAGGCAACTTCTTCGATTGTTTGATCAGTGCTGATACTACGCTCTCGGAATCTTTGTTCTTCACCTTAGCCAGCATAACATAGCGTGAATGACGTTCGACCAGTGTCGCGACGTAGGTGTTGTTGGAACCTCAGATCAAATCACCTTCCCAATGCCCCGGTATGGCGCGGTCCTCAATCGAGGCTGGTCGTTCATGTATCGATACCATATTCGCAATCTGACCAAGCCCGCTCTGTTTCATTGTCGCATGCTTGGAGCGACGTATTGCACTCTGCGTCCTCAGGTACAGTTGTAGTTCCCACGAGCCTGTATAAAAAGACTACGGTAGATAGTCTCGTGTGACACCTGATTGCGCTCTTCTTATGGATATTCCTTTTTAAGCCATCCGGAGATCTGTTCCGGTGACCAATTCGATTGTAGCTTAGCTGCAACTATCCGACTCAATATTGGATTACAGGCAAGTTTACAGAGTTTTGGGCGGTGGGCTTTGTCCCAAGCCACTTGATCAGCTTGTGATACTCTATAGCCATCATAGCCAAGATTGCGATTAATTTCACGGCTTATCGTTGTTGGCGCTCGTCTCAATTGTTTGGCTATTGCGCGTAAAGATTGCTGAGCTGCCAATCCTCTTGAGATCTCTTCACGTTCTGAAAGTGTGAGAGCTAATCTTGATCTACACTGAACAGGCGGGCGGATACCTCCTGTGGGTGCGAGCTGATTAAAGATTGAGGACGAAGGTCGATCAAATATTCGACCTATTGAGCAGAGAGACTCTCCTCGCTGCCATCGTTCCCACATCTCTGATTTCTGTTCGGCTGAATACTTTATTCTAGTGCTGTATGTCATATTTCACACTCCATCTTTTATTCATACTATAAAAATAAAGTGTTGCGTTGATCGGTTGAATCCGCCGCGGTGCGTTCAACTGGTCAATGCAACACCATCTGATTTAATATGAATTTTGGAGGGTGGTATTTATGGCTAGAATGGTACATCCAGGGCTGTCTTCAGCACAGAAGGCAGAGTTATGGCAAAGATGGAAGTCAGAGCAATCACTCAGTGATATTGGTAGAGCCCTCGGTAAACATGCGGGATCAGTACACGGCGTATTGTCAGCCAACGGTGGCATTTTACCTGCTACGCGCTGTCGATCTTCTAGATCGCCATCAACGGTAAGCCGTGAAGTTAGTCGCAATGGTGGTAGTACCTACCGAGCTGTAGAGGCCGACTCAATGGCTTGGCATCAAGCGTGCCGCCCTAAGCCTTGCCACTTAGTTAAGTTTCCAATATTACAGGGGATTGTGGCGCGTAAACTGAGCATCAACGGGTCTCCGGTACAAATTGCTGGTTGGTTAAAACAACAATACCCAGAGGATGGGTCTATGCGTATCTCTCATGAAACAATCTAT
>JACMMS010000083.1 GCA_014378915.1 Methylophilaceae bacterium | reverse complement strand
TTGCCTGTGTTGACAGTATTGTTTGTTTCATCGGTGGATAATGGAGTAGCAGATCTTCCACTGTTAGCGTCTGAATGAGTGTTGTTTTGAACCATACTCATTTGCGGGGATAACTTGGTTTTCGCAAATAAAGCATGTAAAGGCGAGCCATTTAATACCGAGTTATCTACAAAATAAGCATAACTACCAATGGCCACAAAAAATAAACTAGCTAAAGCTAATAAACTCAATAAAGCTATTTTATTTATATTTTTTGATTCAGTTTGTTTAGCTGTAAATACATTAGCAGCTAAAATGCGTTGGTTAGCACTTACTGAGTCTTGTTCGGCTTGTATTTTTGCTTGCTCAGTGGCTTGTGTATTCATCTGAGTAGCTGATGGGAATGCACTGCTATGTTTAATTTTATTCTGTGAATTTTTTAGATTAGCCGATGAAATACCAAAGTCCGCCAAACTATTTACATCAATATTATTAGTATCAAAAGCATCGCTAGGCTTTTGCCGACCGTATTCAAAACCAACGCTTTTAGCATTTGCTTCTTTGCTCGCAACGCTTGTTGGTTGATTAACTGCCAAATTTGCCTTAAGCCCTGCGTTTTTTTGTACATTAGTGTCTTCATCTTCAACAGAAGTTAAAGCCCACTCAGTCGCTGATGGTACCTTTTCGCTATTAAGGTCTGGAGTATTCTCTGCTTTAGCTGAATTGCCAAATTGAGCTTGATCCTTCTCCGCTTTATCTAAAGCTTTAATTAGCAGACTCATCGAGTACATTCTGCAATTGTTGCGATGGTAAATATTGCTTATAAGCCTGTAATTCATCGCTTTCTAAGCTGGCATTAGTAATCACCGTTGGGCGAAGAAAAATGACTAGTTCGGTTTTTTTGGCGGAGTCGTTACGCCCTGTAAATACATTACCCACCACAGGTATCTCGGCTAAACCGGGTACTTTATCCGTATTTTTTTTAATGACATCTTGCATTAGCCCACCTAAAATTGCCGTATTGCCACTGGCTATTTGCAATAATGATTCCATTTCCCTTGTCTGAATTTCGGGGATTCCTTGGTTATTAATTGCCACTAAATTTGGGTTAGGGTCTGGCACGTACCTAATTAAGCTTGAAATTGTTGGCCTAACATTAACATTAACATTACCCACATCATTAATTTGAGGCGTAACACTCATGACTATACCAACTGGTACGGTATTTGGCGTCGTTGTAACAGTGGATAATGTACCTCCATTAACTGCCTGCGATTGTTGTGCTTGTATGGTGAAATAAACTAAGTTATCAACGACTTTTAAAATAGCTGTTTGATTATTGAGCACCATTAATTTAGGGCTAGATAGCACTTTGGTGTCGCCAAATTGTTTGAGTAAGTTTATAGAGGCTGCGATATTACCTAAGGCACTCGCAGGGTTAAAGTAACCAGCCACTAAGCCAAGACCAGTGGCACGATTTTGCAAAGTGCCCGGTGTGAAATTGCCATTATTTAAGCGCTGGCTGAACGTAAAGCCGCTACTTGAATTTGTGTTACCTAGCCTGCTCCAATCAATACCTGCCTGAAAACTATCATTCAACTGCACTTCAACAATGGTGGCTTCAATTAATACTTGTCGTTTGGCGCTCCCCATTACTTTATCAATAAACTCTTGTACTTTTTCATGCTGTTTATTGGTTGCACGCACGCTAATAACCCCTGTTTCTGGGTTAGAAATGACATTTGCTGCAAATAAAGTTTTATATTCTAATTTCTTTTGTTCACGTTCTTCAGTAGTAGATTTAAGTTCAGCTTGAGCATTGGCTTGTGTGGCTGCAGAAGCCAATGTGCTAGCTTTAGCAACCGCAGGGTTGCCTATACGGCTAACAATCACTTCTTTGTCTGTTTCGGCTAATAGATCTTTAATATTTTGAATGAGTGATTCCCATAAATGGTTTCTTGATTTACTTTTCACCGAAGTGCTTGAGCTATTATTCGCGCCACTGCCGCTAGAGCTAGATGCTGAAGAGGATGAGCCGCCGCTACCAGAAGTTGTGATTTGCCCAGAAGACGCAATAGCGCCGTCAGAGCTAATAGAACCGTCTGTATCGCGCGTGATATTTACGTAATCAATCTTATACATTCTTAGCACAGGCTGATCTGGAGTAATGCTCAATACATTACCTTCCATCTTGTAAGTCAAATCAACTTGTTTAGACAGGCGCTCTAAAATCGCTGGTAATGTTTGGTCCACAGCATTTAGCGTAACACGACCCTGAATAGATGGATGTATATCAATATTGAGTTTGCTCTCACGTGCTAGGGCAAACAAAATCTCTTTTACTGGCACTTCGTTTACCACCACGCTATAAGTTTGTGGTTTTGCTTTGGCTTGTGGCGGAGGTAAATAAGGCACATTTTTAATAGGTTTGGGGATGCTGGTATCAGCAAATATTTGGCTTGGGGCTTTAGTAATCGCTTGTCCATCAATATGACCGTTAGATGGTTTTATTTGAGATTGATGCGCACAGCCTGAAGTGAATATGATCGCTGTGACTAGCGTGCTGATATTGATGATTTTTTTGTCAGATTTGTAGAACATAGTTGGCACAGAAAGCTCACCCTTTAAAAATGGAAGCCCCAAAAAAGCTTCTATTGCTTGACTATATGCAGTTTAATACTGGCGGTTTACTATGGGATTTAGCTTAATTAAGCATATTTTTATTTTGCTTATAGTAACCACTTGCTTACATCATGTTGTTTATCGCACAAGTTATATCAAATTGCAATACTTCGCATTGAATAACAGAACTAAGCGATTGAAATTCATACAAAAAATTGCTTTTTCTCTAAAAAAAGTGTGAATTAAGGTTTATTCTAACTACTCAACATAACTAAGCTAATGTGCGACATCTTTAATTTCTCGCAATATCCCAGCAATGGTACGTAAATGTGGATGGTATTTTTTTAGCGTTGCCGGTAGCATTTTCAATGCTTGTTTAGCTGCTAATTTTTCTTCAAAACTACCGTACACCACATTAAAATAAGGTTGTTGATTTACCGTGGTACGGTAAACATACACCTGATCTAAGCCAATTAATTTGGTTAGTAAGTCTAGTTGAGTATTAAGTTGCACTTCATTTGCAACGCCAAAAAGCTGCAGTGTTGTAATTTGCTCTGCACTACTTGATAACCAGTATTTAGTTGCTTCTAAGCGCTGTGTAGTGACATCGGTTTTTGGAGTGCTTATATTGTTATTGAGTTCGTTAGATCTTGGTAGCTCAGCAGTTGGTTTATTTTCGGATATTTCAACAGGCTTTGTTGTAGTGGCGTGAATTGAAGCGGTGGTCTCAGGTGTAGCAACGGCCGGTACAGCAATATTAGTAAGGGCTTGCTTTGTCGCTACTTGAGGTTCAGCGCTAGGTAAAGGTGTTGCAGTATTTAAGTTTGTGGCTTTTGCTTTGTTAACAGCGTTAGATGCTGACGTTGTTACGATTGTCTTAACATCATGATTACCGGCGATTTTTTTTGGAGTAGCGGGTATTACAGTTACAGCAGATTTTTGCGCGGTCTCATGTATTCCAAATCTCACTACAAAATATAAAGTTGCAATGGTGATTAAACTTAACAAAAATAAGCATGCTAATAAAATACGATTGTTAGTCATCACATTGGCAGATTTTTTTGATGTAAAGCCAAACTCACTATCCTTAATCGCTGCTAGTACGTATTGTGGAGTCACTTGATATACGTTATCAGCAAAGGCGGCGAGTAATGATTTATCAGCCAGAATGTTGACTCGCCTTACCAAACCTTGTGCCACACTGGCTATTTTTTCTACTGCACTTTTTGTGAATAAAGGCGGGCCAAAGTAACCAGCAGCACGTAATCTAAATATTAAATACTCGCCTATTTCTTTGGTATCAAATGGCTCAAGATAAAAACTGTGCGTAATGCGTTCACGCAACTGGCGTATACGAGTTTCATTGAGATTTTCATCAAGCTCGGGTTGACCAAATAGCACAATCTGCAATAGTTTATCGTATTTAGTTTCTAAGTTAGATAGTAGTCGTATTTCCTCTAAAGTAGACAGCGGCATGCTTTGCGCTTCTTCTACAAAAATCACAACTTGTCTGCCAGCCGCATGCATCGCTAATAAGTGAGTTTGTAGCACTTGCATCACTTTTAGGCGATCTGGATTCTCCGGAAGCGCTAGCTGTAATTCAAATGCTATAGCATGCAGAATATCTTCTGGGGCAACACTGGGATTAGCTAGATAGATACTTTCGATAGACTCAGGCAGAGCGACTTGTAACATTCGGCATAGCATGGTTTTGCCACTGCCTACTTCACCCACTACTTTGATAATGCCTTCGCCACTCTTAACGGCGTAAATCAACGCATCTAATACCGCACCACGATTACCACCTAAATAAAAAAATTCAGTATTAGGCGTTATTTTGAAAGGTGGGTGTTTAAGGCCAAAATGGGCGTAATACACGCTAAACCTTATGAAGCTTCTTGCAACTGAATACGGCTATACAGCGTGGTGCGATTAATACCAAGTAATTTAGCCGCCTGACTTAAATTGCCGTGCGTAATTTTCATTGCAGCATCAATATAAGCTTTTTCCCAAGTCTTTAGTACTTGATCTAAGTTCAGATTGACTTGCGTTTGTAAATGTTGATGAGCATGATTCGACAAACTACCTTCGGATACAGGGTTGCTTCCCTCTGGCACTTCACTTTGCCGCGATAAATCCAGCTCAGCCATCAGCTGTGTTTCATTAACCGCTTGGCCCCCGTATTTAGCAATTAAACGAATGATAATGTTACGTAACTCACGTACGTTTCCAGGAAAATGGTAACTGCCCCAGCGTTGTTTGGCTTTGGGGTCTAAAGAAAATGGCTTTTGACCAGTTTCGCGCGAATAAAAACTATTGAAATGTTCTAGCAATACTAATGTATCACCTTCTAGTTCACGCAACGGCGGTACACGCACTGCAAATACACTCAAACGATGATATAGATCAGCCCTAAAACGACCAGCGCGTACTTCCGCACGCAAATCGCGATTAGTTGCTGCAACAATCCGCACTCGACTCTTACGAGTTTGCGTTTCACCTACACGTTGGTACTCACCGTTTTCTAGCACACGTAATAGTTTAGCCTGCATTTCTAGCGGCAACTCGCCAATCTCATCTAAAAATAAAGTACCTTCACCTACATCTTCAAAGTAGCCTGTATGTGAACTTGCGGCGCCAGTAAATGCACCTTTGCTGTGACCAAACAAAATGGATTCCGCTAGCATAGGTGAGATAGCAGCGCAATTGACTGATAAATAAGGGTGTTTATTGCGTTTGCTAAATTGATGAAAGTTATTAGCTACACGCTCTTTACCACTGCCTGATTCACCTTCTATCAGCACAGGAAACGGTGAATCAGCAAATTGGCGTATTTGTGTGATAAGAGTTAGCATAGGCAAACTTTCACCCAGCATTCCACCATTTTTGACTTGATCTTTATCTGCACTCAACTCAACATGCTGAACTTTAAGAGCGTTCAGTAACAGCTCTTTAAGGCGCTCGACATCACAAGGTTTGTGGATAAAATCTAAAGCACCTAATGCCAGCGCATGTTTTACGTTGATATCATCGCCTTGCCCAGACAGCACATGTATTTTGATACTTGAAGAGTAGGCCAACAACTCGCCTATCATTTTAAAGCCTTCATCTGGTTTGTGTTGCGTAGGCGGTAAACCTAAATCGACTAACGCTAATGCTGGTGGGGAATCGAGCTGACGTAACAAACTATTGGCTTGTGCACGGGAATCTGCAACACATACTTCAAAATGCTTGCTTAAAACATAATGTAGCGTATCCGTAATGAGTGGATCATCATCAATAATCATCAGTACAGGACGCAAAGCAGCCATTTATTGTTTTCCGATAGTGTTAGCAAGGTATAAATCAAAATATATGATGGATTTATAACATATAAAGCCAAGAAATCAAACTGTCGACGTAGCAACTGAAGTTGATTGAATCTGCAAACACTTAGGTGAGTATATAGTGGGGTGAACGATGAGGCTCGAACCCACGACAGCTGGAATCACAATCTGATAACTACCAGTCAATCTACCGTGTTTGCTAGGGTTTGACCTAGATATTTAAACTATTTGTCCTACTCAAAAGGACGAAAAAAGGACAAAATAACTGTCCATGTAAACTACACTATAATGGTATATCAAAGTCGTTTGCTTGTGAGCTAATCACCCCGTTTTTATTGCTTATATAACTCTAAGTTGTCTCTAGTTAACTATAATTTTCATCTTTACGCCTTCACTCTGTACCATCTCTACAACCTCATCAGCGAAGTCATCTGAGCACTCGCTAGTCCAATCTGACTCAGGCTCAAGCTCTTTTGTGAACATTGGCATAAAGCTCATGTACATATAGCTACCATCTCCTATGTTTAAAACTGGTACTCCATCAGGATGCTCGAGTAGTGTCCACTCTTCAGGAATATCCATGTCTAGCGTGATTGTTACTTGTAGTTTTTTCATATTCAAAGTACCTATTAAATGTTTTGTATTATGGGTATAAATTAAAGAGACTTAATTGCATCAATGTAGATGAACTTACTGCTTAGCCTTGGTTCGCCAAGTATCTCAAACCCTGCTGACTCAATGCCTTTCTTTAAAATCGCATAGTTATTATCAGACCAACCTGAAGCTGGCTCTGATATTTTGAGCAAGCTACCACTTCTAAGCAATCTAAAAGCTTCTTTTAAGTAGTCCTGCCAGTTGACCCCCATGAGTGACAATGAGAACACTGCTACATCTAGCATCTCATCGTCCAGTCCAGTATATAACGTCTTAGCATAGTCCAAGTCTTGTGACCGCTTATAGTTGCAAATTCAGGTAATGAAAGACCTTGCTCAAACAATCTAGTAATAGCCTCGTGCCTTAAGTCATGAAAGTGTAAGTTAACTAATTTAGCTCTTTTACATGCTCTTCCAAAAGCAATAGAAATAGCATGAGCAGTTATATCAAATACCTTTTTATTCCCTTCATTCTTAAGTGACTTCAATAGGTCTAAAGCTATGGGTGATAGAGGCACATCTCTTGCTTCACCATTTTTAGTGATGGGTATTAAAAGGGTTCTTTTAACTAGACTGATATACTTCCACTCCAGTGATGCTATCTCACTTCGCCTCATACCTGTTTCGACCGCAAGAATCGCAATTGGTCTTAATAGGGGAGAGCCGCTGTTCTGAATAATAAGCTCAAACTCAGTAGCATTAAATCTTCTAATTCTTCCTGAAGGTAACTTAGGTAACTTTACTCTAGTAGTTGGATTAATAAGCTTTTCATATCCCCACTCGTTAGCAGCAACATTAAACAAGTTAGATAAAAGCGAAAGTTCTAGTCTGAGTGTATTGGGTGAGCGACCAAGCTTAATCCTCTCTTCACGCCACTTAGCTATGTCTGAGCTCTTTATACTAAATATTTGTTGATTGGCTAGTAGATGTCTTAACCAAAAGTTGATTCGATATACTGAATCGCCCCGTCTACACTAGACCCTTTCTTACCTACTGAAGTATTGCCGTTCAAATTCTACTGGAGAAAGCCGATTTGCGTAACCATGTCGGCGTTTCGGGTTGTAAAACATTTCGATGTAATCAAATATATCCTGCCTTGCATTCTCTCTCGTTAAATACGTTTTACTTCGAATACGTTCACGTTTAAGCAACTGGAAAAAGCTTTCGGCAACGGCATTGTCATGACAATTGCCACGGCGGCTTTGGCTGGCGCATAGATTGTGTGC
>JACMMS010000005.1 GCA_014378915.1 Methylophilaceae bacterium | reverse complement strand
ATAATAATATCCGTTGTTTGATGCGCTCGTCTGTTGCGCCAGCTCTGAAGCGCTTAATTAACGATACTCGTCAGTAATTAAGCGGGTCTAAATAAGGTAGCCGATTTCTCATAGAATTGGCTAAAGTTGGATTACAACTTAGACGTAACTTCTCCTTCAAATAAATGTTTAATTTCGAGGCTTGAAAGCCATTTGGTATGTTTTAATATAAAGATGTCTTTGGTTAAAAAAACAAAATCTTCAACATTTAATAACTTTTTTAACTCTGAAAAGTCGAGTGGCGGTCTTTTAATTGTCTGCACATTACTGTCATTAGCTGGCACCAATTCGGTTTTTGGATCATCCTATTTAGCATTTTGGCAAACTTATGTTGCAGGCTTGTCTTTTGAACATTGGGTTAATGATGGGTTTATGGCCATTTTCTTTTTGTTAATTGGTTTAGAGCTTGAACGTGGATTTTATGTGGGCGAGCTATCTAATTTTAAAAACGCGCTTTTACCAATTTTTGCGGCGATTGGTGGTTTATCTTTACCCGCTTTTATTCATTTTTCTTTAAATGTAGGCTCCGTCACACAGGCGGGCATTGGCATTCCAATGGCTACCGATATTGCCTTTGCTTTAGGTGCATTGGCGCTACTCGGCAACCGAGTTCCAACCTCGTTAAAAGTGTTATTAACGGCAATTGCAGTGATGGATGACTTGGGTGCAATTATAGTCATCGCAATTTTTTATACCGCTAAATTATCTGTGCTTTATCTTATTGGAGCACTCAGTGTTTTTGGCTTGTTGATAGTACTTAACAAGTTGAGTGTCATGAGCTTGATACCTTATATTCTCGGTGGGGTACTCATGTGGTTTTTGATGCTTAAATCTGGCATTCACCCGACGATTGCAGGTGTGTTACTAGCTTTTGCTATCCCTTTTACCAATAAAGTGGATGATGTTAAATCGCCATCTCAAAAGCTCGAACACTTTTTACATAAGCCTGTCGCATTTATTATTTTGCCGATTTTTGCTTGTGTAAATACAGGGGTTGTGATTGGTTCTGACTGGTTTCAAAGCCTGTTCTCAACAAATAGCATGGGCATACTATTGGGTTTGGCTTTGGGTAAACCTCTTGGTATTACGTTGGCTAGTTTGCTAGTAGTGTTTATTGGCTTTTGCCGCTTACCGAGCGACCTAAATTGGAAGCACTTGATAGGTATTGGCATTTTGGGTGGCATAGGCTTTACCATGTCGATATTCATTACAAACTTGGCTTTTGTTGGTGAACCTCATATTATTAACGCGTCAAAAATGGCGATTTTATTAGCCTCATTAATTGCCGGAATTATCGGCTTTACGTGGTTAAGATTAACGACGCAAGATAAGTCCAAATAGTCTCAATCTATATTTTCTAAATCAATGCTTTCGGAGTCTACATTGGGAATATGATTAAATGCAATCCGCATAAGTGCATTTTTTAATGCGTGATGTGCGCCGCCTAGATAAATCGTATTTTTCCATATTTCATATTAAGAATATCCAAAGCTTTATTCAGTTTTTCTCAGAAATAGTGGGCTTTTCAGCAAATAAATCCTCAGTTACATGATACATTTATCAGCCCTGTAAAGCTTACACCCACAGCACAAGGTGGATCATCATGTCTTGGATATTGCTGAAATAGGGTTTCTAACGATTCTGTAAGGGTTCTGGAGTTATCTGTAGCTTCACAAGCACTTTCAGCATTAAAGCTAGCATGATGGCAAAACTTAACTTTAATACTGATGTTTAATGTCAGTAACTCATAGCTACGTAGGCGCATACACGCTTTCTGCAGCAAACGGTGCAATACAGCTTTTGCACCATAGTAAGTAAGTTGCTCTGGGGGCAATACGTGGCTATGGTCAAATCTACTATGTGTATTTTTTACGTAGTGTGGCTCTATGCCACGTAATTTGTCATACATACGCTCACCTTCGATACTGCCCCAAGCGGTGCGTAATTGCTGTTTATTAGCAACGTATAGGACTTGCATTGTGTTTAGCCTATAGTGAACTAGCCGTACCTCCATACCGCTGCCAATACCTGTTAAATCACGTGGTTTTAATGCATATAATTTTTCTGGAATATCTTCTTGCTCTATCACCACGCAACCATCTGGTATTTTCATGTTGGAAGCAACCTTTGCAAGAAAGGTATTGGGCGCAATGCCATTAGAACAGCGAATATATTCCGCTGTTTCTTTCGCTAAAGCCAGCTTGATTTTTCGACTAGTTTTAGCGCATTTTCTTTTTTTGTTGTTGCGAGTCAGTGAGTTTGCAAACCATTTCATCAATTGAAAGTACTTTTTCTACGTGGGTACAGCTTTCTACAATCGCAATGAGTTTGTGGTGATTTTCTGCATATTTTGGCGGCCTGGCTTCTATAAAGTTATATTTTTATATAGCTTGCGTGCATCACGCACGCTGGTGCAAGTCTTAATGCCAAATGCTTTTGCCTTGTAGCTCGCGGCAATGCAACAGGTAGTTTCTGCCATTATAGCAAGCACACTAATAGGTTTGCCACGTAGTTCAGGTCGTAATTGTTGCTCTAAGGATGCAAAGTAATAGTTGAAATCGACATAAAGTGCATTGAGTGACATGGATGTAGGAGTAAGAAAATTCTAATAAAATGTAATTATTTACGTAAGATACTGACTAACTATCACACGCGCACTAGCGGGAATTTTTAAAGGAAAAATACTCATGAGTAGTGAACAAATTGCAATCTTTGGTGGTGGCTGTTTTTGGTGCACTGAACCAGTTTTTTCGCAGTTAAAAGGTGTTAAATCGGTCGCTTCTGGCTATATAGGTGGGCACACGCTTAACCCAACTTATAAAGACATTTGCAATGGCGATACAGGGCACGCTGAGGCTATTAAAATTACTTATTATGCATCAGTAATTAGCTTTGAAACCTTATTAGAGATATTTTTTGTGAGCCACGATCCAACTACACCAAACCGTCAAGGTAATGACGTAGGCACACAATATAGGTCGTCTATCTTTTGCCAGAATGATGCGCAAATGCTCTCTGCAAAAAAAGTGATTAATGAGCTTAACGCCGCTAATGTGTTCAACGCACCCATTGTGACGCAAGTGAATGGTGCAGAGACTTTTTACCCAGCAGAAGATTATCATCAATATTATTATGATAAAAATCCAGGTCAACCCTATTGTGTTGCCGTGGCCACACCTAAAGTTTCAAAAATACGTGCTAAGTATTCACAACTAATTAAATACTAAGCATTCGTTATTCTGTTAATAAAGGCGGGAAACCATTTAAATCTTTATATGGATCCCCGCCTTCGCGAGGATGACGGAATTTTAAAGCATTACATCATATGTGAGGTTTTATAACTTAACTCTTACTACTCAGCCATTGCCTGCGCCAAAAGATAATAATCATGATGGCGGCAATGCTACCCATTAAGCCCATTGCCCACCAAAAGCCATCTTTATCCGCTAGCCATGGCATCTGATGAAAGTTCATGCCGAAGATACCAGCAATCAGCGTGGCGGGCATAAACAGCATGGTCACTACTGTTAACGCGCGTAGTTCCAAGTTCACACGCTGGCTTACGCTTGCCATATAGATATCCATCATGCCGCTTAAACTATCGCGAATTGACTCAAGCGACTCGATAAAATTCACTGTGTGATCATATACATCACGCAAATATGGCAGAGTTGTTGGTTTAAAAAATTCGCTTTCGTTACGCGTGAGGTTGTTCATCACCTCGCGTAACGGCCATACCGCGCGGCGTAGCTCAACACTAACATGCTTAAGATGATGAATCACGTGTAGCTCCGCATTGGTTGGTTTCGCAAGTAGCTTCTCCTCTAGCGCATCGCTTGCATCGCCCACATCTTCCAGTACACTAAAGTACCTATCTACCAAGCTATCTAGCAAGGCGTAGGCAAGGTAATCTACGCCTAACTCGCAAATATGAGCACGGGTTGCGCGAATGCGCCCACGTACAGGCTCAAAAATACCAGTAGAACGCTCTTGAAAAGTCAGTAGATAATCATGCCCCAACACAAAGCTTACTTGCTCAGAATCCATTGTCATATCGGCTTTGTCGTACTGAAAGCTAAGGACCTCTAAAAATATATAATCTTTAAACTCATCCACTTTAGGACGCTGCTCGGTATTGAGAATGTCTTCTTGCACGAGCGGATGCAGGTGAAATAAATCGCCAATCTGCTTAATCAATGCGGCATCATGCACACCGTGAATATTCAACCAAACTTTTTTACCTGCATCAGCATAATTGCTTATTTTGAAAGTAGCTAAATCTTCAGTGCTTAATACTTTTTCAGTGACATCATCTGCCGCATACGCCATCATTGTGACTGTTGGTTTTGGCATTTTAGAGACATCCGCATCCATATTGCCCACGTAAACCAAGGAGCCTGGAGGCATGCCAATTTTTTTAGAGAGTTGCTTTTTTGGTGATTTTCGGGATTTTTTCATGAGATTTTAAATAGATTTTTAAATGAAATTTAAACTGAAGTTACTTTTGAGCATGGCCTTTTCTTAATGATTCATGTCGAGCTTTAGTTTCAGCTGTTTGACCTATTAAAGTAAAGGTTCTAGCATCATCAACCCATTGTAGCTTTTCTAAGTCTGTAAGCTTTGCATACAACGCTAGTTGCTTAGCGCTAACAAAATAGCTAAAACCATTTTGGTTATTACTAATTTTTTTCATCTAAAAATCTTTCTAAATGTGCAATATCAGATAAATCCTGTGCGCGACCAGCGGCTTTTTTAAGTGTAAACATATCTGCTATACAAGCTAGCAAGACCAGAATGCCCGATAAATCGCGCTCCACTTTTTTTTGCAAAAGCTTGTTGGAAATCAAGTGGATGATGAATAACAATATCTACTGTTGGTATAGCTGGCGTGTTACTAATCAAAGACAATGCAATCAAGTTTTTTTACAAAAATAATTTTTCACATTTAGCCTTATCTCCAAGATCTTCCAATTTAACTGGCACACTAGAACGCAGCCCTAATTCATTTACACTACTGATAAGTTTGTTAACATTTCTACTATCTAATTCAATCACTAAATCCACATCCATCGTCACGCGTGGTACATGAAGGTTCATTGCTAAGCCACCGATTAACAAATAATCGATATCATGTGCTTTTAACGCTTTGAAAAGACTAAGGTAAAACATTATTTTTTCTATGTTAATTGTTTTGGGTGAAATACGGCAAGCCTATTGGCTCAGCTTATTTTTTGTGATTTTGACAGCACGAACCAATGTTTTATATTGATTGCTGCACAGTTTTTATTAAAGAGCGGGTTGTTTAATTCTTTATTCATTTAAGTTCACCTTACTAATTTAGCTAACGATACTCTATATCATTGAAACAAATCAAGGTGCTAGGCGGCATGTCGGTCTTTTAGAGAACTGTTTTTTTGATGATTTGCGGGATTTTTTCATGATTTAATTTAGGCTCGAATTGAGCAATAATTTAACGCTAACTCTCAGTATTTACTTGAGCGCTTTTAGCTTCTCCGATGGCAAAGAAAGCGCCACCTGCCACATGATGAATTGTCCGTAAATTGTCATACCCCTCAAAATGCCAGCGACCATCTGAAAAATACGCCCATCGGCATACGCCGCAACCACTTCGGTAATAAATAAATCATAGGAATTTTGATTGTGCGGCTCAGAGATAAGCTTACACTCCAACCACTCCACGCAACCTTTTAACAAAGGCGCATCAATCTCACTTGCAGAAAAAGTCTCTAAACCATATTGTGTGTATTTATCTGTATCTTTCAAGTCACGCCCAGAAGTTGTCCCACTTTGTGGACAATATCCACTTGGGCCACACACGACACGTTGATGGCAAGCGCACCAGATGCCTCAATCAACTCACGGGTGTAAGTATTTTTATCTATCACCACGGTGATTCTAGAAGGGTCAAAATCTAACTCACAAACCCATGCTGCTACCATGATGTTTTGTTTGCCGTTATGGCGAGCAGAAACGAGGGTGGTCGGACCGTGGTATATGTGAATCGCCCCGTCTACACTAGACACTTTCTTGCCTACTGAAGTATTGCCGTTCAAATTCTACTGGAGAAAGCCGATTTGCGTAACCATGTCGGCGTTTCGGGTTGTAAAACATTTCGATGTAATCAAATATATCCTGCCT
>JACMMS010000082.1 GCA_014378915.1 Methylophilaceae bacterium | reverse complement strand
TGCGTAATAGTGTTGATTTTCCACAGCCTGATGGGCCAATAAACGCAGTGACCTTATTTGCTGGAATTTCGATATTGATGTTTTTTAGCGCATGAAATTTACCATAGTAAAAATTCATATTTTGCGCAGAAATTTTTGATGCAGCAATATTTGTAGACATTGTTTAAGTAACCTTAGTTTTAAGTACTTTTATTAGTTTTGAGATTGACTTGAGCGGAATATGGTTCGCGCTAAAATATTAAGAGTCAACACGAATAAGGTGATTAGCAATGCACCAGCCCATGCTAAGTGTTGCCAATCTTCATAAGGACTCATTGCAAATTGGAAAATCACAACGGCTAAGCTGGCAATGGGTTTACTCATGTCAGCACTCCAAAATTGATTATTTAACGCAGTAAATAACAGCGGTGCGGTTTCGCCACTAATTCTAGCGACTGCAAGCAATAAGCCAGTCATAATGCCAGTTCTAGCTGATCGATAGACAACATTAACAATCACTTTCCAATACGGCGCACCAAGTGCAGCAGCAGCTTCCCTTAATGTACTTGGTACTAGTTGCATCATATTTTCTGTGGTTCTTACTACAACAGGAATGACTATCAGTGATAGTGCTAAAGCGCCGGCCCACCCTGAAAAATGTCCTACAGAATTCACTGCAACTTCATAAACAAACAAGCCGATAACGATAGACGGTGCCGAGAGTAAAATATCATTAATGAATCGAGTCGTTGGCGCTAACCAGCCAGATTTTCCATATTCTGCAAGATAAGTTCCCGCTAATACACCAATAGGCGTACCAATAAAAGTTGCGATTAACACCATATACAAGCTGCCGACAATCGCATTTAAAAGGCCACCAGAACTGCCAGGTGGTGGCGTCATTTTAGTAAATACATCTAAACCTAAATGACTTAAGCCTTGGCTAAATAAGGTCCATAATATCCAGACCAAAAAAGTGAGCGCGAAAAGTACTGTGAGCAAAGAGATGCTTAAAGTCACATTGTTAATAATTTTGCGCTTCAAATAGCGCTTATTGTTTAATTGGCTCATGACTGTTTTCCTTCGCGCATGGATAGGCGAATCAATAGAAGTTTAGCAATGGCTAAGACTACAAAGGTGATTACAAATAGCGTTAAGCCTAGTGTAATAAGGGATGAGGTATAAATATCGCCCACTGCTTCAGTAAATTCATTGGCTAAGGCGGACGATATTGTATTGCCAGGCATCATCAGTGAGGCTGATAGTTCGTGTGCATTACCAATCACAAATGTTACCGCCATTGTCTCGCCTAGTGCACGGCCTAGTCCCAGCATAATGCCGCCAACCACACCAGTTTTTGTATAGGGCAATACAACATTCCAAACGACTTCCCAAGTAGTTGCGCCTAAGCCATAAGCAGATTCTTTAAGCATGGTCGGGACAATTTCAAATACATCGCGCATGACTGATGAGGTAAATGGAATCACCATAATCGCCAAAATAAAACCAGCAGTTAACATGCCGATACCCATAGGTGGACCTTGAAACACTTGCCCGATTACTGGCAATGCACCAAGGTTATCATTGATCCAAGGTTGAACATGGTCTGCAAATAAAGGGGCAAATATAAATAAGCCCCACATGCCATAAATGATACTTGGAATGCCTGCAAGTAATTCAATTGCGATACCGATAGGGCGTTTGAGCCATGTTGGGGAAAGCTCAGTGATAAAAATTGCAATACCAAAACTCACGGGTATACCAATCACCATTGCTATTAATGCTGTGATAAAGGTACCGTAAATAGGCACTAATCCACCGAATTGAATCTTTACTGGGTTCCAAGCGTCACTTGTAAAAAAAGCCGGGCCAAACGCTTTAAGCGCTGGCAAGCTACCCACAAATAATGTGACGATAATGCCAAGTAATAAGATAAAAACCAAAAAAGCGAAAAACATTGTAGTACCACGAAACAGCTTATCTAATCTAGCCCCCATGTTTTTACTTTGCATAATAGATGACATAGATGTTGATTCTCTAATTATTGTTGGTTCGTTTAAAAGAATGCAGGGGAAAGGTAGGCCTCTCCGCCTGCATTAGTCATTTCTATTTCAGATATTGACAACATATTTTACTGCATTACTCTAATTTTTACTTAGTCCAAACTGCAGCGCCATCTTTGCTTTTTAGATTATTTTTCCAACTAGTTTCAATCAATTTAACAACACTTTCCGGCATCGGTACATAATCTAGCGCTTTAGCCATCAAGCTACCATTAGTATAAGCCCAGTCAAAAAACTTCAATACTTCTGCGCCATTTTCTGGTTTATCTTGAATTTTATGCATCAAGATAAAAGTAGCGCCTGAGATAGGCCATGTAGTTTTGCCTGGCTCATTGGTTAGAATTTCATAAAAACCAGGTGCGCTTTCCCATTTTGCATATTTAGCCGCAGATTGAAAGCTTTCAATACTTGGTTTGACGAACTCACCTTCGCTGTTTTGTAAAGTTACCGCAGGTAAATTGTTTTGTTTAGCAAAAGCATATTCAACATAACCAATAGAACCTTTAATGCGCTGCGCATAAGAAGCTACACCTTCGTTACCCTTGCCACCCACACCAGTTGGCCAGGCCACAGAGGTATCAGCACCTACTTTACTACTCCACTCTTTGCTTACTTTAGTTAAATAGTTAGCAAATACAAAAGTGGTACCAGAACCATCAGAGCGATGCACAACAGTAATTGCTGAATCTGGTAAAGCTAGGCTTGGATTCAAGCTTTTAATCGCTGGATCATTCCATTTGGTAATTTTCTTTAGAAAAATATCGGCTAAGACTTCACCAGTCAAACGTAACTGACCATCGGCAATACCCGGAATATTAACCACTGGCACTACACCGCCTACAACACCAGGAAACTGAATAAGACCTGCTTTTTCAAGGGCTTCAGGAGTTAATGGTTTATCAGAAGCGCCAAAATCAACCGTTTTATTGGTGATTTGTTTAATACCGCCACCTGAACCAATAGATTGGTAATTAAGTTTTACGCCTGTTTTAACGTTGTAAGATTCAGCCCATTTTGCATAAATTGGGTATGGGAATGTAGCGCCCGCACCAGTAATATCAACGGCAAATGCGCTTGTAGCGATGGTAAGACCAGCAACTAATAAAGTGGCCTTAAGACTAAAGCTAGATACTTGCATTAATTTCTCCTGTTTTTTTGACATAGTGTCTTTTAGACCTAAGGATACTAACGCCCAATTATGACATTTGTGTGACAAATTTAGTGATTGGTCTAGTCCATTTTGCTACCATTGAAATACCTAGATCAAGCCTACTAGGCATATTTATCGGACTTTAAAGTCATTTTTAAAAATGGTCTCAACAGACCTTCTTATGTGGCCATATTTTAGGCCTAAACATTCAATATAAAAGGCGGTTTAAAGGTTAAAGTGCAAAAAGTGCAGCATGATGCTGCCTAAAATCAAATGCATCTGGCGTAAACAACGCAGCAGGGCATTTGAACCCTAACGATATTCGTGGTCTCGTATTCAATCTCCACGCAATCT
>JACMMS010000081.1 GCA_014378915.1 Methylophilaceae bacterium | reverse complement strand
GGCGCATTTAAAAGCGATTTAAATGCACAAAAACTACAAGAAAGAATAGAAAGCTTGGGTTTAGCCAATGATATAGACATCGCTAGCGTTTTAGGCAAAGATGGTTTTTATCGCATTAAATTAGGGCCTTATAATAGCCGTAAAGATGCAGATAGCGCTGCAAGTAATATCCGAAAAAAATTAGCCATTACTACACTTGTGGTAAATCAATAATCTGAATTGGTGACATAGTTAAGCGCACCATTCGACTCAATTAAAGAATGTAATCACATGTATAATTACGTTTGCAATGATTTGCTGAATGCTAGTTCGCTCATAGCCACATTCTTTTAACTTCTGTTCAAACAACATCTATCCATAAGAAACCATGTCACATTTATTTAAAAAAATCGCCGTCTCTATATTGAGTATTCACTTTGCTTTTATCAGTCAGATTGTAACTGCCGCAGATATTCCACCACCTCCGCCATTAGCCGTAAAAGCGTATGTGCTTAAAGATTTTAATGGCAATATGATAATCGCCGAGCAAAATGGGAGTGGCCGCGTTGAACCCGCTTCACTTACCAAATTAATGACGGCTTATGTAGTATTTGGTGCATTAAAAAATGGTCATTTACAATTATCTCAAACCTTGCCTGTCAGTGAAAAAGCATGGAAAGTGGAAGGCTCAAAAATGTTTATTGAGCCCAACAAGCCTGTGATTGTTGATGACTTGTTGCATGGCATGATTATTCAATCTGGCAATGATGCCTCTATTGCACTAGCTGAAGGCGTTGCGAGTACCGAAGAATTATTTGCTAGCATGATGAACAAAGAAGCAGCCCGCTTAGGCATGAAAAATACGCACTACATGAATGCAACTGGCTTACCTGATGCTAATCATTACACAACGGCCCACGATTTATCATTATTAGCCAGCGCTTTAATTCATGATTTTCCGTCTGAATACAAACGCTTATATGGTATTAAACAATATACTTACAACAACATTACGCAGCCTAACCGCAATCGCTTGTTGTGGGCAGATGCAACAGTGGATGGCATGAAAACGGGCCACACAGAATCTGCTGGTTTTTGCTTAATTTCATCAGCAAATCGTGATGGCCGCCGCTTTATTTCTGTGGTGTTAGGCGCCGCTAATGACAGTGCACGCGCTACCGAAAGTCAAAAATTACTCAATTTTGGCTTTCAATTCTATGAAGCCACTTTAGTCTATAAAAAAGCACAAAATATCAGTGCGATAAAAGTATGGAAAGGTAAAAGTAGTAGGCTAAACACAACTGTTGCCAATGACGTATATGTGACTTTGCCTAAAGGTGAATATGCAAAAGTAAAAGCTACCATTGCTAGTCAAAAATCAGTGATTGCACCCATCAGTAAAGGGCAGGTAGTTGGTAAAATTAATTTTACTTTAGATGATAAAATCATTGAATCGCGAGATTTAATTGCCACGCAAGACATTGCTGCGGCAGGGTTCTTTGGCAAAATAGTGGATAGCATCAAAATGCTCTTTTAATAAAATACGATTAATAGGGTAACTCAACATGACGACAAAAACGCCAATTATTATCTCAAAAGTGATAGGGGCAAACACAGTAGATGAGAATGGCCATGAGCTTGATTCCAGCCATACCGAAACGCTAATAGAGTTTCCGTGTGATTTTCCAATAAAAGTAATGGGTGAAACACATGAAGACTTTACTAGTGAAATCATCAAAACGATTCAACAAGTTACTCCAGATTTTGATCCTAGAAAAATAGAAATGCGCGGTAGCTCAGGTGGTAAATATATCAGTCTAACTTGTACGGTACATGTCACTTCAAAACCACAATTAGACAATATCTACCGCGCACTTACCTCTCATGCTATGGTGAAAGTTGCGCTGTAAGCTACTATAAGTTATTAATAACAAGCTATGCTAAGTGAAAATTTCGTAAAATCCTTAGTTCCGGCTCTGATTGTTCGTCAGCTAGGTATTACCGATTACACAAAATCTTGGCGCGAAATGCAATCATTTACAGCATCCCGCACTAGTAAAACTCCAGATGAAATCTGGCAAACAGAGCATCCACCAGTATTTACGCTAGGTTTAAATCGTAAAGAGGTCCGTTTACCAGCTCAGTCTCCTGTCAACCACGTACCAGTAGTAAACACTGATAGAGGCGGAAAAATCACTTACCATGGGCCAGGACAAGTGATTATCTATTTGTTGCTAGACTTAAAAAGGCGACAGCTCAATATTCGCCAGCTCGTAAGCCTTATAGAAGCTAGCGTTATTACACTGCTGGCTAATCACAACATTATAGCCGTAGCACGCAAAGATGCCCCTGGTGTTTATGTAGATGGCTTTAAAATAGCCTCTTTAGGTTTACGTGTAAAAAATCATTGCTGTTATCATGGCTTAAGTTTAAATATAAACATGGATTTAGCGCCATTTTTAGCCATTGACCCTTGTGGTTATGCAGACTTAAAAATGACACAAACCAATCATTTAGGTGTAGAACAAACATCGCAAGACATGGGCGAACAATTGCTCGTAATATTATCTGGTCAACTACGTAAACAATTAAATATGATGGAAAACGTTGCATGAGCGAAGCTATAAAACAACTCGCAGAGTCAAAATCAGAGGCACAGGAATTAGGATCGCCGCTAGCAAATCCACCAGTTAAAATAGCGGGCGTTAAACAAATTGACGCAGAAAAAACCTCGCGCATCCCCATTAAAATTATCCCGATGCCAACCTTGCGCAAGCCAGAATGGATTCGCATGAAAGTACCTGATAGCGCACGTTTCCAAGAAATTAAAAAAGTATTGCGTGATAATAATCTTCATACTGTGTGTGAAGAAGCGAGTTGCCCCAACATTGGTGAGTGTTTTAGTGGTGGCACCGCTACATTTATGATTTTAGGTGATATTTGTACACGGCGTTGCCCATTTTGCGATGTGGCACATGGCAAACCACTTGCACCAGATGTCAATGAACCTGAGAATTTAGCGCGCACAATCGCACAAATGCAGCTTAAATATGTGGTGATTACATCAGTTGATCGTGATGATTTACGTGATGGCGGCGCACAACATTTTGTAAATTGTATTAGAGCTGTTCGCGCACAATCCCCACATATCAAAATAGAAATTTTAGTGCCTGATTTTCGTGGTCGCTTGGATGTTGCCATTGAGATTTTACGAAACGCGCCGCCAGATGTGATGAATCATAACTTAGAAACTGTGCCAAGGCTTTATAAACAGGCACGCCCTGGTTCAGATTATCAAAACTCACTTTCCCTCCTTAAAACATTTGGTGAGATATACCCCAAAATTCCCACAAAATCTGGCCTAATGCTCGGGCTAGGTGAAACCGATGAAGAGATAGAACAAGTCATGCAAGATTTGCGTGCACACAATGTGGGCATGCTGACATTAGGACAATATTTACAACCCAGCGTGCACCATTTACCTGTCATGCGCTATGTCACTCCGCAAACATTTGACGTGCTTAAACAAAAAGCTGAGGCGATGGGCTTTAATAATACCGCTAGCGGCCCCATGGTTAGGAGTAGTTATCATGCCGACTTGCAAGCAGGTCATGGCTAACTTAACTTGAGTAGCGGCAACTTAATGGCAATGGGCATGTTGTATAGAATTATTACTATAAAAATAAGGGCACCTCTATAAATTTAACTTTATAGAGATGCACATCATATAATTTGAGAGAAAAATCATGGTCCCACATTTAACAACGGCGTTAATTGGCCCTCTTTTAGATTTAGAAAAACGCATGTTGGTCGCCATGCCAAAAATTGAGCATTGGTTCCGCAGTCAATGGTTAGAATACTCGTCACCATTTTATGCCTCTGTAGACTTACGCAACGCAGGCTTTAAACTAGCACCTGTTGACACCAACTTGTTTCCAGGTGGCTTTAACAATTTAAACCCAGAATTTTTGTCATTGAGCATCCAAGCCGCGATGGTGGCGGTTGAAAAGATTTGTCCTGAAGCACACCGCTTACTGATAATTCCAGAAAATCACACCCGTAATACCTACTATTTGGGCAATGTGCTAGCCCTTGCTAATGTGATGCGCCAAGCAGGTTTAGATGTGCGTGTAGGCAGCATTGCACCTGAAATTACTGTGCCAACAATACTGCAAACACATGATGGACAAGATTTATTGCTCGAGCCAGTGGTGCGTAAAGGCAACCGCTTAGTCTTAGAAAATAGCGCGCTTTGCAACTCTAAAACAGGCGAGTTTGATAGCTGTGCCATTTTACTCAATAATGATTTATCGGGTGGCGTGCCAGAGATTCTAAAAAACTTAGAACAAAATTTAATTCCTCCATTGCACGCTGGCTGGGCAACGCGTCGTAAATCACAGCATTTTTCTGCTTATAACCGCGTGGCTGATGAGTTTGCTCAATTACTAGAAATTGATCCATGGCTGATCAATCCATACTTTGCCACTTGTTGTCAAGTTGATTTTAATGCGCGCGAAGGTGAAGAATGTCTGTCGCTGAAGGTCGACGAGTTGTTAATGAAAATTCGTACTAAGTATGCTCAATATGGCATAACGCAAGACCCATTTGTGATTGTAAAAGCCGATGCAGGTACTTACGGCATGGGGATTATGACAGTTAAAAGCCCCGATGACGTTCGCAATTTAAATCGTAAAACGCGTAATAAAATGTCTGTAGTCAAAGAAGGCTTACAAGTTTCCGAGGTGATTATTCAAGAAGGTGTATACACCTTTGAGAGTATTGATGAGGCGATTGCAGAGCCCGTTGTTTATATGATGGATCACTTTGTGATTGGTGGTTTTTACCGCGTACATACTAGCCGTGGCATTGATGAGAACTTAAATGCGCCTGGTATGCAATTTGTACCATTAGCTTTTGATAAGCCTTGCTCAACCCCAGATTGCGCAGGTGAGCCCGATGCCGCACCTAACCGTTTTTATGCCTATGGCGTAGTAGCGAGATTAGCATTACTAGCTGCCGCGATTGAATTACAGGAACAAGATCCTAATCAAACATAAATTTTGTTTAATATGAAAATATTAATAATACTTGACCCACTTTCTAGCTTAAAAAATGCTAAAGACACTAGCATCGCTATCATGCGTGAAATGGCAGCCCGTGGCCATACCTTGTTTACTTGCGAACAACACGACTTATTTTTGCGCAACGAAATTGCACGAGTAAACGCAAGAAGTTTTGCTTTTAATAACGATCAGCGTAACGAAACATGGTTCCGTTTTAGTCAATTATTTGAATCTAAACCTGCGGAATTTGACGCTGTTTTAATGCGCAAAGATCCGCCTTTTGATAACGAATATCTTTATAGCACGTACTTATTAGAAATCGCTGCAAACCAAGGCGCACTAGTTTTAAATAACCCTAATAGCATTCGCAACTGGAATGAAAAACTAGCAGTCACTAATTTTACACAATTTACGCCTGAATTTTTAGTCACTGCCAACCCTGATTTAATTCTTCAATTTTTAGCTGAGCATCAAGATATTATCCTAAAACCACTTGATGGTATGGGTGGAAGCGGAATTTACCGCTTAACAAAAAACGACCCTAATATCGGCGTTATTTTAGAAACCAGCACAAAATTTGCCACACAAACGATCATGGCACAGCGCTATCTACCTGCTATTTTGCAGGGTGACAAGCGTATTATTGTGATTAATGGTAAGCCATTACCGTATGCATTAGCACGTATTCCAAAAAGTGGTGAAACACGTGGTAACTTAGCTGTTGGCGGCACAGGTGTTGTGCGAAAATTGACCTCTCGTGATTTAGAAATTGCTACAACAATAGGCAAGACACTGAAAGAAAAAGGCTTATTTTTAGTGGGTTTAGATGTTATTGGTGACTACCTCACAGAAATCAACGTCACCAGCCCAACTGGTATGGTAGAAATTGCTAAACAAACTTCAGGGCTAACAGACCCATGTGACCCAGCAAAAGTGTTTGTAAATGCACTCGAAAATTTAGCAGCCTCCAATTTAATCCTACTTAACTGATTTACCGAAAAACAACTTTAAATATGCGCAATTTAATCACTCTTTGCGTCAGCTTACTTACGCTATGCCTCACTAGTTGCGCACGTGAGCAAATATACCAAACTCAAAGTTATGTATTTGGTACCTTAGTAGACATCACATTAGTCGACGTGCCTGAACCACGTGCACGCATGCTTGCAAACCAAGTGATGCAAGACTTTCAGGGATTGCATAATCGATTACATGCTTGGCAACCAAGCGATTTAAGCAAACTCAATGCAGCTTTTAAACAAGGTAAATCCATTACCATCAGCGCAGAGTTAAAACAAATTATCATAGAAGCAACCGTATTGTCGCAAACTTCAGATAACTTATTTAACCCAGCAATTGGTGGGCTCATTCAAAAATGGGGGTTTCAGCGCAGCGAATTTACGCCAGTACAACCCGATACTAAAGTTATTAAAGCTTTAGTAGAAGCTAATCCGCAAATGACAGATATTGTGCTAAACGTCAATACTGCTTATAGCCGCAACGCAGCGGTGCAACTTGATCTTGGTGGCTATGCTAAAGGTTATGCGCTTGATATTGCTGCCAATTATCTGCGCAGTCAAGGTGTAAAGAATGCTTTAATTAACATTGGAGGCAACATTATTGCGCTAGGAAAACACGGGGATACACCTTGGCGTGTCGGTATTCAAGACCCACGTGGCCCCTCTGCAATCGCTACCGTTGAGTTAGCCGATGGCTGGGCGATTGGCACATCGGGGGATTATCAACGTTATTTTGAGGTCAATGGCAAACGCTATTGCCATATTATCGACCCGCGAACAGGTGAGCCAACTCAAGGCACTGAGGCAGTTACCGTATTATTACCACCGCAAAAAAATATAAAAGGATCGTCTTCTGAAGCGGTGCTAACTTCTGCAGGTGTGCTTTCAGACGTTCTTTCCAAACCGATTTTTTTATTAACGCCGTTACAGCGCCCCGCAGTTTTGCAAAAATTTTCACAGCTGTACCAACTACAAGATGTCATGATTATTGACAATCAGCATCATATTTTTATCACACCTACACTAGCAAAACACATTCATTGGTTAGATGAAAAAAATCCTCAGCAAGTGGCTATTCTTAATTCAATATCTAATTAAATAGCATAAATTCACTTTTACTGATGTCGCTATTACCAGCTCAAACTAAACTAGCTAATATTAAAACAGCTAAACCTCTGCTTGGAGATTGGCTAGTAATAATTGCTGGTACAGTTTTGGTGATTTTTTTATTCGCCAACCTTTGGAGTTTTGCGCCTGCCACTAAATTGCTTATTAGGCAGGGCGATAAAATACTGGGAACTTACAACCTGAACCAAATACGAACATTTAAAATTCACGGTCCATTAGGCGATTCCATAATAAGTATTCAAAATGGAAAAGTCAGATTCGTTAGCTCGCCTTGCAATAATCAGTATTGCGTACATCAAGGCTGGTTAAAACATGCTGGAGAAGTGGTTATTTGTTTACCGAATCAGTTAAGTTTAGAGCTACTTGGTAGTAAAAAAAATTACGATACGCTTAATTATTAATTTATTAAATATGGTATATCACCAATATTAAGCCATTGTATTACTTACATTTAAAGCATTTACTTTCAAAGTCTAGAAACCAAAAGTACATAGCTTTAGGGTAATATCTCAAGCCTATGATTACTTTAAAAACCACAGTAGATGACCATCGTATTGCAAAGCTTTCTGCGCTTGCAATAAGTTTACATTTATTAGAAGCAGTTATTCCATCACCGCTGCCTGGTGTTAAACCTGGTATTGCTAATATTGTCACGCTGTATGTGCTATATGAATATGGCTTTGTTACAGCGGCTTGGGTGAGTTTATTGCGCGTTTTTGCCAGTAGCTTTTTATTAGGTCAATTTTTAACACCAACGTTTGTATTAAGCTTAAGCGGCGCTCTACTAAGCCTAGCAACGCTAGCGCTATGTTACAAACTGCCAAAAAACTACTTTAGCCCAATCAGCTTAAGCATTCTAGCTTCCTTTGCGCATATTGCTGCGCAACTCATCATTGTGCGGCTATGGTTAATCCCACAATCAGGAATCGCCTATTTAGTACCAATTTTTGCTGTGGCTGCTTTAGTTTTTGGATTTAGTAATGGGTTAATAGTACGAGCATTTATTAAAAAGTACTAATCGAGGTTTTTGTATCAAATTAACAATGTCTGCATTAACTATTACCCCTCAATTTCGTTATCCTCGCATACAACTTTGTAAGTGCTTTAGCACTTAACTAATTGGAGTAGCCTTGTGGTGTGGACGTGGTGATCCATCTAAGTGGTTCATTAAAATGGATTCTTGCGTTGGCGGGTATGACGAAAAGTGGTAATTTTGTAGTTAGTATAGCTAAATTTAGTTTCGTGCAAAAGTCTCTAATACTTAAGCAATTAGTAAATTAATAACAAGCCAAACCTAAGGCTGAGGTAATAGATTTTGAACTGGCAGGCTTTGGGGAGAAATTTCAGCATCTGGCAACGCTGGCAATGGCATGGATCGCATACTCAGCTCAATATCCTGATAAGAGCTGACATCCAAACCATTTTTTTTAGCGGCTAAAAATTTAGTATTAAATAGTAAACTCTCCAATTTTTTAGCCAATTCTTGATCCTGTTCCATCACGGCCAGTTTCTCTACTTTTGTAACGTTACCAAAAGCATTAATATAAATTCTGAGCTTAATAGGCAAACCAGAAATAAAGGTATCGCCAAGCATAGATTGATCTATATTGCTGATGGGTAGGGCTTTTCTTTCAATATCTAGGTTTGAATAATAGTTATCCAGTTGATTGAGTAATTGAGGAGAGTTGCCTAAATTAACAGATCTTCTATTAAGCTTGGTAGCATCTTTATGACTAATTAATTTGTCTATCATTAAATTAATTAAAGGTGATTGCTTTGCAGAAAGGTCATATACAAGCATTGGCAAAGTCTTGGTTTTTTCAGACAAGCTAATCTGTAAAATAGGGTTATTGATCTGATTTTTTACAGTTTTTGGATGAAAGCCGTGCAATATACCAAAAAAAACCACCAAGTGAAGCACGACAGATAAACTAATGGCTATAAAAATGCGTTTCATTGTTTACGTTTATCATTCAGGTACTCATCATCATATAAATATAGCTTAACTTTAGTAGCACTCGGCAATGTCACGTTTAACCAACACCATCTTATAACAAAGGGTGCTTTCCCAAGCACCCTTCAAATTAAACTAAAACAGTGGCTTACTTTATTGGATAGAAGGGAGCTCGCGCCAATTAAGTTGTTGAAATGACTGTGATACTCCCTGATCAATTTTTTGCTGAATCACTTTGCCATCACTACCACTGAAATTCGCGTTACCTGTATTCCCGCCATCCAAATCGGTAACAGTTGCATCCACACCCAAGCCTGTTCCAGTGACATAAGGCACTAAATTACTAGATACGTCTCGGAATTTAGACTGGCCTGTTCCATAAGACAATATGTAGCCTCTAAAACTACCTGATGGATTGCAAGCATCACCAGAAGTTAAATTAGAGATGAACGCAATACCACCTAAGCCAGAGGCCATTTCTACGTTGATGCGGTAAGGCACACCTCCACTAAAGCCCAAATCAACAAAATAGCCCATTGGATTAGCCGGGTTAGTGCCTATACCCGTTGTTAAAGTAGCAGTATCATCATTTAAATTACTACGAGTTATTGGAAAGCTAAGACCTGCTGGAAGAGTCGCACTTGTATTAAAAATGGCGCGAGTTCCATCATTAATCGCATAAAAAGTTTGTTGCTGTGTTGAGGCTACATCCGTTGTATCAAGTAATCTACCTGTACCAACTAATACATATCTTTTAAGCGTAGCGTTATCCACCTGTACAACAGGGATAGTAGTGATAGGCTGAGCTATACCATCAGAACCTTTTAACTGCGCTATTTTAACCGGAGCAGGATAGGCACCAGTACCTGTTAAATCTAAACGCCAAACATTACCTAGTAAGTCACCAGCATAAGCAGCATCAGCTAAGTTTGAGCGAGTGTCTGCAGCAAAAGCAGCCACATGTGCTAAGCCAGCATCACCAGTATGCGGGTCGTTTAAAGGAATTGTTTCGAGTAAAAGTCCATCTTGAGGCCTTACTATAAAGAAATACCCATTACCATCTGAATTGTTATAACCAGAAGTTAATATCACCACCCAGCCATATTTAGCTGTTTTAGTCATTAATGGCCTTGCATACCCATAACCCATATTAATATGCGTAAACTCCCACTTAACATTGGCGGCTAAGTTGGCCTCATTACTCATAGAAGAAGGATTAGTTACATCAATAGCGTAATAAGATTTACCGCCTTTACCTAATCCGCTGACTAACAAGCTATGCCAATCGCCACTTCCACCGCCAAAATTTACATCACGAACAACGGGTGTTGCATTGGAGTAGTATTTATGAACGTAATTTGGACTGGATAATTGGGTAATGCCATCAACAGCGGGGGTGTTATTCGGCCCCAAAAAGTCTGCATTAGGCAGATAAGCAAACAGCTCGTTGCCCCCATTAGATGCGCCATTAAAAGCATGCAAAAATCCATCATTTGCATTGACATAAGCTACTGTCGCACGATTTGCATTGTTAGACTTAAAAGCAGAATAACCAGGGTTGTAAGCATCGGAATAACCTTCATTAGGCTTGCCTAATGCTTTCACCTTACTATCTACAATATCGCCTAATACTTTATTTCTATCACGCAATTTCAAGCCAGCTGTACCTTCATTGCTTATATCACCACGTAAAAAATTGAGTATGCCTTGCTGGTTAGTGGCAGCCCCCAAAGCGGTTTTTTGAGCTGCAGTTAAGCTTCCCAATCTAAATGGCACTCCTACACAATTTTGAGTACCAATGGCTGTGACTGCTGCGATACAATTTGCAGTTGCAATAAAGCGACCGCTATCCCAACCCGTGCCAGCCGTTTGAGCTTCTAAGCTATCAACCGCATGCCAAGCAAGCGTGGAAGTTGTAGTAGAATTTGCTACGTTGAGGGTATAGGCAGTTACATCCCCAGTCCATGTTTTAGCGACATAGCTTGCAGCATAGCTCATTGAACCATCAGTTATAGAAGGTGATGGCACAGAAAAAGCTGTGCTAGAGCCGCTAATTGACTTTAAAATATTATCAAATGCGGTATTTAAGCTAGTGATCATCAAAGCTGGATTGTTAGCCCTAAAATAATTATCTGGGTCCCCATCCCCATTCTTATCCCATTGGTTCACTGTCAATGGTGTCACTACAGCAGAATAGGGATCATAAACCGCGGGTATTTCAAACCCACCATATTTAGCAGCAAGATAAAACGCATTAAAACGAGTACCGCCATCATTTCTAAAACCACTCTCTAAAACATCCAACCAATAAGTGGTCACTGTTTGAAGCCCTGCAAAATCGGGGCGCATATCGCGTGTGTGTAAATCATAGGCCATACCACCCATTAGATAAGTTGCTCCAGATGCCCCAGTAAAATTTGTCGTTAACGTATTACCTATGCCTTGCATTGCCCCTATTCTATTAGTGGCAGTAGTCACATTGAGATTATTAACAATTTGCGTAGTTGCTGCTGACATATCACCGTTTCCTAAATCAGCAACCACCTCTGGTGGTATAGCTGGCTCATTGGCCCGTTGAATGCTGCCTGGCAAATTTCCATCATACCAAGTATTTGTATCACCAATACCAATAATAAAATTAGCTTGACAGCTGTATTTGACAGGGTCAGCCCAGTTAGTAATCACAGGAAAGCCATCTATTTGAGCAGCAGTCAAATTATTGGTGTAACTCGTCACATTACCTTTGTTACGATAATATCGACTCGCTGTATAGTAAAGTTCACTCACCGAGTCGTAAGTCTTATATGATTGCGCAGTTAAACCAAACTTATTAAGGTAATTAATCACACCACTATTAGTTACGCCACTTGCAGTGGCTGTATTTGGGTCTGGGTTTGTATTAAATATACCTGTATTAGCATCCCATTCAGCTTTAGGGTTTACTGTGCTAGCGGCATTCGGGTTAGTTTGCAAAGGGCCTACTTGGCCCATAGCCGCTCTTAATACACCACCATCACGCAGTTGGTCAGCGTTATTTAAGTAACCAAACATAGCAAAATTTAACTTAGCCGAGTTCTTTTGAATTAAGCCTGTTGATTTGTAGTTTGCACCGTATTGTGTACAATTATCTTCAAGTTGTCCTATTACACACACATTAGCACGCGCATAAAGAAAATAGACATTGGTAGTGGGCGGATTAACTGGCATCACTCCATTAATTTCCAGGCCTGGGTTATTTAAATTACCATTACCAGTAATATTAAATCCTTTCCCTAGTCCAGCAATCCTTACATTGAGTGATGCCCATGGAAAAGGAGTATATAAAGTAGCATTTGCAGTAATGCTAGGTGTGTTAACGCCACCGCCTTGACCAGAGGCGTAAGCTTTTTCAAGCACTGTTAAATTCACTGTATCTACACTCCTATATCCACCGCTAAGGGCTTTACGAAAGGGATCAATGGTTTGGGTTAATGCATAATTTAGAAAATTGCCACTCCATTGAGCAGCACACTGATGATTAACTGCAGCCACAACAGGTTGAAAATAGCGTAATTCGACATTTGGATCGCCGTGATAGATATAACATTTTTGAAAATCAAAATAGCCAATATAATCAACTGCATTATTGTAGCTACCTGTATAAGCAGAACCCAAAGCCGTTGGAAACTCAGCTGAGATTGCAATGGCCACATTACCTGGCACTGATGACGCGGCAAATAAGGGTTGGTCAGCTAATGCAGTTGCCGCTTGGATTGGCGCTTGAATTAAAAACACTAAGTTAAGTACCAGCGCAAAAGCCACAACATGCTTGCACTTAAATAAGCATTGATTAATCACCGTAAAGTATAAGAAAAGTATTTTTTTAGTAGCATTCATGATGATTCAACCTTTATTAGCAGGGCATTTCAAATTTATATAATTTGTATTTAAGGGGTGGTTAATTAACAGTAAATGTAGATTGCATATAAGTTTCAGTGTTTCTTGGCCCAGTAGCTCGAACACTTATTCTGTATATAGGAATATCGGGCCCTTTTGCCGTCACAGCGTCTGGTCCACTAGTTGAATTATCGGTGACAGAAAGAGTTAAGCCACAGTTTGCAGCAGATGCTGGTGCATTGGCTGTAGTAGGTAAGCACATGCGGTCAATCAAATAACGCACGGTAACACCACTGGTTGCATCTGAAATTACATTCGTATTATAAGTAGCCGAACCAGTATTTATAAGTGCGTTTGGTATACCAAACGCATTACTACTTTGAATGGTGGCGTAGTAGTTTGCACTTATTTGGTCGCTGTTTCGGCTATTGACGGTGCTTAAGGCACCTGTACCTTGAAATATAACTCTAATGGCTGGTATTGCACGCTCTGCTTGATTGGTAATATCGCGCCTAAAACTTAAATGCCCCGCTATGAGCATACTGGTATCGGTGGAGCGCACCAATGCAATACTGGATAACAGCATAACAACTAGGGATATTAATGTAATAAACATAATAATCCCAGATTGAGTTTTACGTGAGCTAAGACCTTTATTTTTGAGCGAGCTGTGTAAGTACGGTTGCATGGAAATCTGCGTCTTTTTTTGTAACTGTAGTGGGTATACTTGTTTCATTATCACAGCCTAGTTTTATATCAATAATAGCGAATAAACTATTTTTAAATTAAAGCAATCGATTACGTATTGGTATTGTGGTTTCAAATACACGATACCGTAAATTTGTAGGCGCAACCATTTGTGTAACTGGCGTAGGTGTATCGCTAAATAAAGTAAATGATGCTGTGCCGTCGTTCGCGTATGTGAGCCCTGGTGATGCAATACCAGGCTGGCCAGCTGGCATTATCTCTGGCAGACTAGATTGCAAAATTAAGGCTACTTTCACCGCCACAATGGTTTGTAATAAAGTACTAGAAGCTATAGAGCCATCCAACAAAAGATTTGCTGCGTAAGCACCAGTCGGCGGTACCCAGTTGATAGTGGTAGTGGCAGCGTTACCGTCATTATCAACACCATACATTGCGCGCATCGCATAAACACCGTCTGAAAATACACTAGGGTTTGCCGATGCATTGGCAGCCGCAGCATCAGCAACGTTAAGCAAATCATATTTAAATAAGGTATTATTTCCAGCTGCGGCCTTTGTTCCACCAGCAGTGCTTGCACCGACTGCAAACATACTAAAGTTAGGGTTTTGACCTAAGTTAAGTACAACCGCCGAAGTTGAATAACCAGCAATTGCCGTACCATTGACAGTAGGTTGATAGTAGTTAGGGTTCACGTTCGCTCCTAATGCCAACGTACTAGTATCTGCAAGTACGGGAGGCGCTTGATTATATCTGATAGCAAAAGCAGGGCTAACCTGGCTAATTAAGCAATTGGCTTGGTTGGCTGCTGGCTGATTAGCTAATAAAATAATATCACTGGTACCGCCTGTATCACTTGCTCTAAATGCAGAAACACTCTCTAAAGATAGCTGTGTAGCGCTAGGTACATTTTGAAACCTTGTGCCAGATTCACTCAACCCGCCTGAACCTGCCATAGTAATAATCACATCACCGCCCGCCCCTGCACCGCCAGAAACAATCACTACAGGCGTTAGCGGTAACGCTTGAGGTACCGCTGCAAATGGTGCTGGAAACACTGTTAATGACGGCAATATTTGTGTGCCATTAACAGCCGCGCGTAACGGGCAGCCATAAGTTAAGGCTGCGTTAGAAGTTGCACCATAACCAGAGCCCGCACTGCGTAAAGTTTTATCTAGCTGATAAGCTGCATAAGCACCAGATTGGCCAATATCATTTACCGATGTAGTAGTACGTTTACGACCTTCGCTAGAAGCCATGACACCATAAATGGCTAATGAAACAATTAAACCAATTATTAATGCCACCATTAGCTCTATAAGTGATAGACCAGACTGATTTTTTTTATGTTGTAACTTATTATTTTGCATCATTCATATTTTCAAATAGTTTGATTGAAAGTGTCGCCATTATTACAATCGTTACATTGCAAACTGGGTGACGTATTGATGAGGCACATTTCCAGTTGATGCACCAATTTTATTATCTGGTGCTTGCCAGCTCACCGTTACAGTGACAATGCCGCCAGCTTGCAAAACAGTTCCAGCAGATGCCTGCAAGCCAGTCAGCGCTGTATTACTCACACGCGCCTGCCAAGCAGCCAAATCAACAGCATTAGGCGTCATACTTTTTCTTAGGTACATTTGCGATACTATTTCATTGGCTAAAGTTGAAGCTTGGGTCCTATCTTGTGCACCAAGAGAATTTCTAGTAGAAACCGCTTGCAATCCAACCAGCCCTAAAATACCAACTGACAAAATGACAATCGCAAATAACACCTCTATTAACAACACACCGCTTTGTTTATTTTTTTTCAAGTTTTTTTGATTAATTTTCATTATTTAATCACCTGTTAACAGCCATCGGCGCTAGTAGCTCTAGCTTTGGAAGGATCACACATCCTTACGCTACCCGTGGAAGAAACAACGACATTTAATTGCCTTGCATTAGTCAAAGTAGGATTACTTAATGAATATGTAGCATTAGAAGAACCAATTAACTGACCTGAGGCATTAAATGTCACTAAGCGTCCTATGGAGTTAAATATAATAGTTGGCTTGGTGGTAGTCATCACAACACCATCATTGTTGTCACCTAAGCTGGCACCCTGCACAAAAGTCACAGCAGAATTTGGAATAGTAGTGGATAACACCTGTATGCCCCAGTTAGTACCACTCGCTGATGGTGTTGAATTCAATGTTGGATTATTATCGCTAGTTAAAAAGAATTGCACAGGCGCACCATTTTTAAGCGCCTCTACTTGGGCTAATCGAATACCATTTTGCAAAGCTTCTGCAGTAGTGCGGGTTTTGGCATCTTGTATCCAGCGCGAAAAAGATGGCAATGATACTGCACTCAAAATACCAACGATAGAAACTACAACCATTAACTCCATTAAGCTAAAGCCTTTTACAGCAAGGTAGTTTCCTTGTCTGGCATAGCGCCTCATGAGCAAGTACCGCCTTTTTTAAGTATCCAACAAGCAGTGTTAGCAGATCCCCAGGATGTTTTAAGCCCAGTAGTTGCTTGTTGATTGTTTTGGTTAATGGTGTAGACAAAACCAGTAGTAGCAGCATTAGCACCAGCCGCAGTAATAGTATAAGTAGTAGCAGTTGATGCACATGTGAAATTCCAGCGAGTATCGTTAGCTGTGTTGACATTAGCGCAAGGAGAAACAAATGCACCTACTGTTGAGTAACTACGATTATCTTGAAAAAACAACTCCATGTTAGCGCGCGTGCTAGCCAAAGTGTTAGTGGCTGTGACTAAATAACCACGCGTAATATAATCTTGATAGGCTGGTGCTGCAAAGGCTGCAATAATACCGATAATAGCCACCGTTATCATGAGTTCAATTAAGGTAAAACCTTGGTGAATTTTTCCAGTTAATCTTTTACAAGTAATGAAAGCTACTTGCTCATTACACACATCATTTAAAGTTATATTGCAATTAAACATAGCATTTCCTTTTTTAGTTAAATGTATCTTGCACAATGGCAGTGTGGCTTGTCTAGGATAAACCGATAATCGGTAACTTTTGTATTATAAACGGCAGGCTGTGCTGTAATCTTGATGATAAAACGCAGGCTAAGCGCTTAAATTAATGCTTTAATGCTAAAATAAAGCATATGACTAATTACGCTTAAGGTGAAATCGTGATGCGCTTTTTATGTTTATTGGCAGTGCTTATCAGTTTAGGCTTAACCGCTTGCGGCACTAAAGGACCGCTGTATATCCCGGAGCAACGCTATCCGCAAGATAGTAAATAAAAGCCTCATCCAATCGCACACTCTAAATACTTTTTCTTTAATTTATCTGACTAAACTTATAAACACTTACCGTGAACTCTTTTACACTCCAAAATGGCACTTTACATGCCGAAAACGTCTCTCTTAATAACATTGCCAATGACTATGGTACACCCTGTTATGTGTACTCAAAAGCTGCATTAGTTAATGCCTATACGCAATTTTGTGCGGGCTTAAAACACACTGACCATCTGGTGTGTTTTGCCGTTAAATCCAACCCTAACCTAGCGATTTTAAATTTGTTTGCAAGCTTAGGTGCTGGGTTTGACATTGTTTCTGGTGGTGAATTAGCACGTGTATTAGCGGCTGGTGGTTCAGCAGATAAAATCGTATTCTCTGGGGTAGGTAAAACTGCAGATGAAATGCAAGCGGCTTTAACTGCCAACATTTTTTGCTTCAATGTAGAGTCTGCAAGTGAACTTGTTCGACTCAATGATGTAGCAGCCAGCATGGGTAAAAAAGCACCTGTTTCATTACGGGTTAACCCTAATGTAGATGCAAAAACACACCCTTATATTTCTACTGGTCTTAAAAACAATAAGTTTGGCGTCGCTTTTGAAGAAGCATTTGCTTTATACCAACAAGCGTCAGCCATGCCGAATATTGCGGTACATGGCATTGATTGCCATATAGGCTCACAAATTACAGAAGTGACGCCATTTATTGATGCGCTCGATCGTGTATTGGGCTTGGTAGATGAGTTAGAAGCCGCTGGTGTGGCAATTGCTCATATTGACGTAGGTGGTGGCATAGGCATTTGCTATGCCGACGAAACGCCTCCAGCTTTTCATACGTATTCTGAGGCAATTTTAGCTAAAATTGGCAAGCGTAAGGTCAAGCTGGTATTTGAGCCTGGCCGCGCATTAGTTGGAAATGCAGGTATATTACTGACCAAAGTAGAATACATTAAAGAGACTGAATCTAAAAACTTTGCTATTGTTGATGCGGCTATGAATGATTTAATGCGCCCAGCTTTATACGATGCGTATCATGAAATTTTAGCGGTAGAGCCCACAAATAATAACAATACAAAAACCTACGAAATTGTCGGCCCAGTTTGCGAAAGTGGCGATTTTTTGGGCCATGACAGAAATTTAAGCTTAAAACAGGGCGATTTACTCGCCATTATGTCGGCGGGTGCCTACGGCATGAGCATGGCAAGCAATTACAATACGCGCCCCCGTGCTGCTGAAGTAATGGTGAATGATAATCAAACACGCTTAATTAGAGCGCGTGAAAATATAGCCGATTTATTTGCAGGGGAAAAAATATTAGATTAGCTGGCTGGAACGATATTTATTGAGATTGTGCTTCCCTTAAATTAAAGCACTTGCAGTAATTTTCATGTAGGCGTAGATTATTCATTGGTGAATCTATTTTCGCCGATTTTAATGTGGTTAATCTAATGATTATTTAAGTGTTTAGGGGAAATTAATGAAGAAATTGCTCTGTGGTTTTTCTGTTATTGCCACCGTACTTGCTTTGAATATACCAATGATGGTGCTTGCTGATGAAGCATTACCTGAAATTGCACCGGTTGAAGAAGTTGCACCTGCATCATTAGAATCAACCACTGCGCCTGATCCTGCTGCAGGTATGGCAAAGTAAGTATTAAGTATTGATACAACAAAAAAGCAAAGAGTTAACTCTTCGTTTTTTTTTATTTTCAATGACCAAATTTAATCAAAAATCACCGTTTTATTAGAGTACAACAAAATTCTGTGTTCAATATGCCAACGGACAGCGCGTGACAATACAATTCGCTCTAAATCACGACCTTTTTGGATGAGATCTTCTACTTGATCACGGTGGGAAATACGGTCAATATCTTGCTCGATAATTGGACCTTCATCTAACACTTCTGTCACATAATGACTGGTAGCGCCAATGAGTTTTACACCACGCTCAAATGCTCGATGATAAGGCCTTGCGCCTATAAATGCGGGTAAAAATGAGTGATGTATATTAATGATTCGCTTAGGATATTTAGCAACAAAATCAGGCGACAAAATTTGCATATAGCGCGCTAATACAATTAAATCAATTTGATAAGTATCAAACAATTTAAATTGTGCATTTTCCGCCTCCGCTTTGTTATCTTTATTCACTTCAATATGGTGGAAATCTACCCCATAAAACCCAGCTAACTTCTGCGTATCACGATGATTACTAATAATTAATGGGATTTCACAACTTAACTCACCGCTTTTATAACGGTGCAACAAGTCAGCCAAACAATGGTCATATTGAGAGACCATAATCGCCATGCGTGTTTTGTGCTGCGATAATTTAAGTTGCCAATCCATATTAAAGCGGGTAGCGATTGCATTAAATTGGGTTTCAAACTCGGATTCAGTTAAGTTAAAGCTTGCTAAATCCCACTCTACGCGCATTAAAAATAAATTATTTTCTGCATCTTGGTGTTGGTCTGCATGTAAAATATTAGCATTATGCTGATATAAAAAATCAGCTATAGCTGCAACGATACCTCGCGCATCTGGGCAGTTAATGAGCAAGGTTGCTGTATTTTTTACTAGCGTTGCAATTGCATCCATTTTATTAATTTGATTATTGGTTAAAACTTCATTATACATGGCTTAATATGATGCTTAAACTAGGCAGATGTAACTAAACTTTTAGCATCAATATGTAGCTTATAATATGTACTTATTGATTTACTGATTATTTTTTGCTGCTATAAATTTTAATGTAAGTTTTAAAGTGAAAAAATATGGAATTATTACTCGCTAATCCGCGCGGCTTTTGTGCTGGGGTAGATCGTGCAATTATCATTGTAGAGCAAGCACTTGATAAATTTGGTGCCCCTATTTACGTGCGTAATGAAGTGGTTCATAACAAATTTGTGGTGGATGAACTCAAAGCTAAAGGTGCAGTATTTATTGAAGAATTAGATGAAATACCCGCAGGTAGTACTGTGATTTTCAGTGCGCATGGTGTTTCAAAAGCTGTGCGTGCAGAGGCCGATTCCCGTGGCTTAATTGCTTTTGATGCCACATGTCCACTTGTAACTAAAGTACATATAGAAGTAGCAAAAATGCGCAAAGCTGGTCTCGAAATCATTATGATAGGTCATAAAGGTCACCCAGAAGTAGAAGGTACTATGGGACAGGTTGAAGTAGACGAGGCAGGTGAAACATTTGACGGTATGTATTTAGTAGAAACGCCTGAAGATGTCATTAATTTAAATGTAAATACACCAGAAAAGCTGGCATATGTCACACAAACTACACTCTCCATGGATGATGCAGCAACGGTGATTGCTGCATTAAAAGTAAAGTTTCCTAGTATTAGTGGCCCAAAAAGCGATGACATTTGCTATGCCACGCAAAATCGCCAAGATGCAGTCAAAATTATGGCAAAAGATTGTGATTTAGTGATTATTGTGGGTTCGCCTAATAGCTCAAATTCAAATCGTCTTCGCGAAGTAGCACAAAATCAAGGCATAGAATCCTATATGGTTGATAACGCAGGCTATCTTAATCCGGAATGGTTAATCGGCAAGCGTAAAGTTGGTGTGTCTGCAGGCGCTTCTGCACCAGAGGTTTTAGTGAAAGAAGTCATCGACAAGCTAAAAAGTTTAGGTGCTAGCGAAGTCACTGAATTACAAGGCGTTATTGAGAATGTAGTATTTCAGCTACCCAGAAATTTAACCACTGCCAAAAGTACCGCCTGACCAATACATGTTAACCACTCAACCGCTAATAAAAACTTATAAAACACCTATCTCAGTGCTTATTCTTATTCATACCGCTGATTTACAAGTACTCATTATGGAGCGTGCCGATAAAGCCGATTTTTGGCAATCCGTCACAGGTAGTTTAGAAGCTAATGAAACGCCTTACCAAACTGCTATACGTGAGGTGTTAGAAGAAACAGGCTTAGATGCGACACAATATGATTTTCGAGATTGGAAAGTCAGCAATGTGTATGAAATTTACGCACATTGGCGTTATCGCTATGCCCCTGGTGTGGTTCAAAATACTGAGTATTTATTTGGGTTATGCCTGCCCACACCTCAAGCGGTTAAATTAGCACCCGACGAACATGTGCGTTATGAATGGGTGGATTGGCGTGAAGCTGCCAAGCGTGTGTTTTCATGGACTAATGTGGATGCGCTAAAAAGATTAGGTGAACAGCGCGGATTAATATTGTAAGTTTTAATACCTTCGATTAAGTTGGCGCGCTCAAATTTGAAGTGCAACATTTTTCGTAGGAAAATGTTGCATGGGAAATTACAAACAATTAAGTATTGAAGAACGAAGTTTTATTCAGGCGCAGTTAACATTAGGGTTTAAGCCTAGCTGGATTGCCGTTGGATTGCCGTTGGATTGGGTCGATCTGTTTCGACTATTAGCCGAGAGCTTCACCGTAATGGATGGAAGAAACGCAAAGAGAAACCTGGGCGTGGTCGACCGGTGATTGCAGGAAACTATCGCGCAGCATTGGCTCAAGGTAGAGCAGATGAGTTGTCAGTCAAACCTAGGGTTGAAAGACG
>JACMMS010000080.1 GCA_014378915.1 Methylophilaceae bacterium | reverse complement strand
GGACGTGAAATGGCAAGGCATGCTGAGTTAACGAAAAACACGGGCGTTAAAGTATACTTTGCAGACCCACATAGTCCATGGCAACGTGGGATTAAGGAAAACACCAATGGATTACTGCGTCAGTAACTGCCGAAAGGTGAAGACCTGAGCGTTTTTACCAAAGAAGATTTAGATGCGATTGCGTGGAGACTCAACACTAGACCACGAAAATCGTTAGGGTTCAAATGCCCTGCTGAGTTGTTTACACCAGACGCATTTGATTTTAGGCAGCATCATGCTGCACTTTTTGCACTTCAACCTTGAAACCGCCTCTTATAAAAAAATTAATTTGTGTAATTTATTGATAGTTCATATTTAATTTACCCCTCCCTTTAATATTAAGCATTGATATCAATCAATAAACTCATATGCCTAACCTTCCACCCGCTTTTCAAATCGTCCAAAGTGCAACATAATCGTAGGTAATATCAATAAATTCAATATGGTGGAGGTGATTAAGCCACCGACAATAATGGTTGCCATTGGGCCTTCAATTTCACGGCCAGGTTGGCTGCTGCCAGCTGCTAGTGGTAGTAGACCTAGAGCTGTAACTAATGCCGTCATGAGTATAGAAGGTAGGCGTTCAGCGGCGCCACGGATGGCGGTTTCTAAGCCCCATGTGCAATCTTCTTCGTCAATTAAATGTTGGTAGTGCGATACCAGCATAATGGAGTTGCGCAGGGTGATGCCGAATAGGGTGACAAACCCAACTAATGAGCCTAGCGATATCCAGCCGCCGGTAAACATAGCGGCAAGTACGCCACCAATGAGCGCAAAAGGTAGATTAGCAAAGGTGAGTAGTAGGTTGCGAACACGACCAAAAGCAACGTAGAGCATTAAAAATACAGCAACGCCAGCAAGTAGCGAGTGCACAATTAAATCTTTGTAAGATTGTGCGTTGGCTTCGGCTTCGCCTGTAAATTCTAAGTAATTGCCACGGGCGAGATTAATTTGGCTCTTAGTGCGCTTTTTAAGCTCATCAGTAAAGGCTTGTAAATCACGATCTTTAACGTTAGCTGTTACTGTTTGAACGCGTTTTGCGCCCGCATGTAAAATTTTTGAGCGTCCATTTTCTTGCACAATATATGCAATATCACTTAAATGTAGCTGTTTTCCTTCTGCATTGAATAACGGCAGTTTTGCAATATCGGGGATATCGTCGCGCGATTGTTTATCTAACACCATGCTTACACCCACCACATGGCTGCCTAAATACACTTGTGATACTGGCAAGCTTTCATAAGCTGCGCGTATGGTATCTAGCACATCGGTGGTTTGTAAACCCCAGCTGGCAAGCCTATCTGGGCGCAGCCTAATAACGATTTGTGGCGTGCCAGGCGGTGATTGCACCACTATATCTTGCGCGCCTTTTAGGCTACCTAGCAAACCTGCAATATTCTGCGCATCACGATCTAGGGCGTCTAAATCGTCACCCACAATATTAATGACCACCGCTGATGTGTAGCCAGAGATTGTTTCTTCAATCCGTTCGGTTAAAAACGTATTAATGGCAAAATTAACGCCAACAAAACCTGGCTCAATAACACCATCACCATCTTTATCCTCGGTTTCACCGGCGATTTCTTCACGTATATCTTCTAAAATTCGATTTTGTTCATTGCTATTAAGTGGGCTGATTTCAATTTCAAATTCGCTGTAGTGTGTGCCAAAAGTATCTGCGCCGTTAGTTGCCCTGCCTACCCACTGTGTCACATCTTTTACGCCTTTGATATTGCGAATCACTTGGCTGACTTTTTTGCCTAAGCGTAAAGACTCTTGCTCTGATGTACCCGGCAAGGCTGTCATGTGCATAATAAAATGTCCCTCATGCAGGTTAGGTATAAACTGACTTTTAAACAATGGCAAAATGCCCAGCCCAAGCGCGATAATGATGGTTGATAAGCCAATAATCAGTTTGTATTGTTTTTCTATGCGATAAAGTAATTTGATATAGCCACATTTAATCACGCGAATCATCGGTGAATCTTCAGATTCTAATTTGGCATGACCTAGTAGCAAGTAGCACAACGCCGGCGTTAAAGTGAGTGCAACTAGCAGAGAAGCCAATATGGCGGCAATGTAAGCAAAGCCTAATGGCGCAAATAATTTTCCTGCCACGCCGCCTAAAGTGAGTAATGGCATAAATACTAGTATCACAATCACCGTGGCATAAACTACCGAGCTACGCACCTCCATAGAGGCGCTATAAACAACTTTGTAAATAGCTACTGGGGATGCTAATAAGCAGTTTTCCCTTAATCGCCTAAAAATGTTTTCTGTATCAATAATCGCGTCATCAACTACTTCGCCTAAGGCAATCGCCAAGCCGCCCAATACCATAATGTTGAGGCCAATACCAAATTGCCCAAGTACGATAATGGCACTGAGTAGTGAAATAGGAATGGCCGTTGCTGAGATAAAAGCGGTGCGTGCGTTAAACAGAAATAAAAATAATACGGTAATGACTAATGCCGAGCCGATGAGGATATCCGTGCGTACGCCTTCTATCGCAGTCTCAATAAAGTTTGCAGGCCTAAACAAACCTTCATGTAATTGCACGTGCTCCGCTGCAAGCGTTGGTCTTAGCTCTTGTAAACTAGCTTCTATTGCCTCTGTGACTGCATTAGTATTAGCGCCTAGCTGACCTTGCACAGATAAATAGATGCCTGTTTTTCCATTAATTGCAGCAGCGCCTATGGATGGTGCAGCGCCTTCAACCACTTGAGCAACATCACCCAAGTTAATAGTTTGCTCATTTTTGTAAGTTAAAGTTGCTTTAGCTAAGGTGGCGGTAGTGAGGGTTTGACCTTCGGTATAAATAATAACGCGCTGATTATTATTCTCAATAAAACCAGCGCCACGTACGCCAGTGGCCTTGGTCGTTGCATCCATTACTTGCTGCAGAGAAATGCCTAGACGCGTTAATTTAGCAGGGTCTACTTGAATTTGATATTGCCTGATTTCGCCACCAAATACATTGACATCCGCAACCCCTGGGATTGCAAGCAAATGCGGTACAACTGTCCAATCAACTAAAGTGCGTAACTCCATCAGTGAGCGTAAGTCTGAAGTTAAGCCAACACCTAACACAGTGCTGGCAGAGGAGGTGAGTGGCGTAATGTTGGGTGTAATGCCTTGAGGCAAGCGATTTGCAAGCGTGGCAAGTCGCTCGGCAATGATTTGTCGATTGCGATAAATATCAGTTTTTTCGTTAAAAATGACGGTGACAATCGATAATCCGGGGATAGATTGCGAGCGCATTGAGATAATGCCCACTGAGCCTGCAATACTGGTTTCTATCGGCTGGCTAACCAGGCTTTCCACCAGCTCTGCTGATAAACCTGGTGATTCAGTTTGAATAATAATCTGCGTAGGAGAAAATTCAGGGAACACATCTAAATTGGCAATGCTTAGCGTGTAAATACCATAAAACACGATTAAACATGACAATGAAATGATTACGCCACTAAAGCGAATCGCAAATTTAACCAAAGATGACATCATGATGGTTTAGCCTAAACTAAGCTTAAGTTAATCGCTAGTCTAGTCAATTTAGTGTGGCTTGATGAAATCAAATCAGGTTTCATTAATCCTTGTTCTCATTCTTGATTTCAGATTTAAACTCTTCTGATAGTAGCAATTGTGCGCCGCTCGTCACTACTTCTTCGTTCGCTTCTAAAGTATCTTGATTAAACCAGCCATCGCTCACCTCATTATCGGTGGTAATTGGCTTGCGAATAAACTGATTAGTACTTTGCTTGACGTATACCCAAGCTTTGCCGCCATACCATACAACAGCGCTATTGGGGATAATTACACCGTTACTCACTTTTTTGCTATCCTTTTTGTTGGCACTATCAGCCGTTTTATAGCTGGCTTGTACGCGCATACCCACACGTAACGCTTTATCTCTAGCACGATAAAAATAAGTCGTGCCTGGCAAACTTGCATCAGTATTGGTTGAACGTGCAATATAGGTTGCGCTGATGCCTGCTGCTTGATTTGTGTTAGCGATGTTAATTTGCACCGTGCTGTTTGCAGTTGGCTCTGGTGAATTTAACGGCAGTAATATTTGCAGTAATACTTCATTTGACTTGAGTATTGAAGTTGTGCTTTTTAAGGCTAACTGCGTGAGTAAATCCCCCCATTGCTGGCGCATCGTTTCACGGATGCTGTTCGCTGTTGCTTCGCTCGCTGTGATTCGTGCTTGGTTACTTTGCACATTGGCATAAGCTTCTGCAACTGCACGGTCTGATACATTTTTATCATCAGCATTGAGTGTTTTTAAGCGTTGGTATTCAGTATGCTGGCTGGCTGAAGATGCGCTTATGACGCTAGCATCTGCTATTGCAGCTTGGTAACGAGATTTTAAATCGATTAATCCATCAATGCTTATGACTGTGCCATAGCTGGTAATAACACCTTGGTGTTGGCTGGGCTGTAGAGAGCTGGTTTTAATATCACTGTTTTGTTGTACCGCTATAGGCAAAGTCACCATATTGATGCCATGTTCTTCTTTCACTAAAGATGGGCTGATAATGGCTTCTTCGGTGCCACGCTTGTAAGATTCATATTCATCTTTGCCATAAAAAACTAAGACCCAAAAAAGCGTGATAATCAACAAAGTTTGCAAGGCAATAATCAACGTGAGTTTACGGTTCATTGGCTTGTTTTAGGTTCGTTTAGTAATGTGCTATTGTAAAGAGGATGTTGCATGACGTCTTCAATTGCATAAGCCGCACGCAGGCTTTTAAACTGGCTCCTCACTAAATTTTGTGACGCATTAATCGTAATCATTTGATTACTAGTGAGCGCCAAGCGATCAATTAAGCCCGAATCAAATTGTTTCTGTAAAGACTTATCCAATACTGATTGTTGTTTTACTAAAGTTTCAGCTTGCGCAACTTGGCTTATAGCCAGAATGTAAGCGGTTTGCGCTTGATTTAAATCAGCAATCACTTTGGCTTGTAATGCTTCAAATTGAGCCGCCTTAACTTCCCTTAATTGAGTAGCCTCATTGATTAAGCTAGCGTTTAAGCTAGTATTTTTGTTCAATAAGTTAAACAGAGATGAAATGCCTAATGACCAAATACTATCGCCAAACTCAAATGCGTAACTAGGACTTAATGTAATATCTGGATACTGTATTGCCACGGCTAATTTTAATTGGTTTTCTGCAACTTCGTAGTGGATTAACGCTGCACGAATATCTAAACGGTTAAGCAGGGCGGTAGTTTGTAAAGATTGATTATTTACGTTAACAGTTAAATTATTTAACGCAAGTTTAAGTTGTTGATGCTTTTCAATACTAAAAGATTTAATTTGTAATGGTTCAAAATGAGCGCTAGTCAAGCCCACGGTTGATCCTAATACCCCGCGTATTTCAACAGCATCTGCCTCTTCAACATTAAGTGTTTGCAGCGTTTTTTGCTGTAATAATTTTGCCGCGTTAAGTTCTCTGCTATCAATCATGCCTAGTTGCATTCGTTTATCTAATAAGCCGACAATCGCTGATTGTGTAGCAAACTCTTTATTTAGCAGCGCTATTAATGCTTGTGATTCATAGTAATCAGTGAGTAGCAGAGCTACTTGGTGTTGTAACTGCCAAGCAGTTAAAGCGATATCAATTTTTAAAATTTCAGCTTCATTACTGGCTATAGTGGACTGAATCTCACGTTTGTTCGCGATATCTACTGGTAAATCTAAGCCTAAACCAAAAGCCCAAGGAGAGACGTCACCGTTTTTTAAGTTGCTACGGGAAACTTTTCCATTAATACTTGGGTTAGGTTTTATTTTTGATGTGTTCAGTGCAGCTAAAGATGCAGCCCTCTTAGCTTTTGCGACATCTATAGTTGGGTTAAAAAATAAAGCGCAATAGGTTAGCTCTTCTAAGCCCCAAGCGGTTATCGGATAAGTGGTATAACCTTGTTTAACCAAGTAATTGTGAAAACTCTGACTATTCGGACTTTTCTCCACCAGCTTAGTAATCATAGCTTGCTGGTCTATTGGTTTGGTTTGGTAAGATAAGTAGGTGCAACTACAAAGCATGTTGCTCGTGAATAAAAAAACCAGCAAAGCAGCTGGTTTATTATGTTGTGTCAAGGGTAGCTTAAACAATGGAATAGCTAAATCGAATTGAAAACACTTTGTATAGCAATATGTAATATTTAAGCAATGGTCGCGTGAACAGCTGTTAATGCGTCCTGCAAAGTTTCTTCCGACAATTTATTGATGGTGGTTGCTAATAAATCTGCAGCTTCAATAGTGCTTACAGGTAGATCATGGCTATTTAATTCAGCAATTAAGCCGGTGGCTGCGCCAGTAACAATAAGTAACGTCTCGCGCTCTTTCATAAGCAACTCAAGTTCGGCGCGTAGCATATTAATTTCTTCATGGTGTATTGAGTTTTGCATGGCTAAGTTTCTTTGTAAATTTCTTGATAATGAATAATTTATTTGAAAGCTAATTGCTTTGTATAAACTTTATAATTACGCATCTTGCTATTGCATGTCAAGCATGTCAACTAAAATACTGAGTTGATGCCTTACTTAAAGTACAAGGATGAAAAAAGCAAGCTTAACTTTTACATTAATTTCATCTTGACTACTTCACCAATCATGCGGACTTGAGATACAATAAGCTTTATTAATTATTTAAGATGTTTACACACACTGCTTTTAAGGATGTTAAACAGTAATTAGATTGCAACCAGCGAGAGTGGCGGAATTGGTAGACGCACTGGATTTAGGTTCCAGCGCCGCAAGGCGTGAGAGTTCGAGTCTCTCCTTTCGCACCATCATTTTAAGCTTAAAGCTTTTTTGAGCTTAGAGCTTTATCATAAAGCCTTACTCAAAATATATAATTTTAAAGCATAAAAGTTAAAACTAAATTTTGGGATTAAAGTTAGGAACAATAGCATGGCCGTATCTGTTGAAAAAATCAGCAATTTAGAGCGTCGCATGACCATTGCAGTGCCACTTGAGCCTTTGCAAAATCAAGTGAGCCAACGCATTAAACAAATCTCTAAAACAGCAAAACTGTCTGGCTTTCGTCCAGGTAAAGTGCCATTAAAACTCGTTGAGCAGCAGTACTATAATGAAGTGCGTGATGAAATCTACTCAAAAGCGGTAGAGAATAGTTTTGGTGCCGCGGCAGAAGAAAATAAATTACGTGTTGCTGGCTTTCCTAATATTGAACATAAACCTTTTGATGCTGCAACAGGTCAATTTGAGTACGTTGCCACTTTTGAGGTTTTTCCAGAAGTGACAATTGGCGACTTAACAAAAGTAAAAATTGAAACGCCTACTTTAGAGTTGGCAGATGCTGACGTTAATAAGACATTAGATGTGTTAATTAAACAGCGCGTTACTTTTGAGCCAGTTAAGCGCGCAACTAAAAAAGGTGATCGCGTTAATGTAGTGTTAAATGCTAGTATAGACGGGCAAGAAATTGAGAGTACTGGCGAGCAAGGCATTGATTTGGTGTTAGGTGAAACTAGTCGCGTGACCATGTTTGATGATAATTTGATTGGTAACAAACCCGGAGTAGAAAAAAGTTTTGATATTACATACCCAGCTGATCATATTCCTGAACAATTAGCAGGAAAAACGGTCAATTATAAGGTGACTATAAATAGCGTTGCTCAGCCTAAACTGCCAGAAGTCGATGCTGAGTTTGCTAAAAGCTTAGGTGTTGACGATGGTAACGTAGAAACTATGCGGGAAGAAGTCAAAGCTAGTCTTACGCAAGAAGTTGAAAAGCGCGTTAAAGCTAAATTGAAAGAACAGGTATTTACTGCGTTGCTTGAACAAGCTAATTTAGATGTACCTAGCTCATTAGTTAATGTAGAAGTTAATCGTATGATTCAAATGACTTCACAAAACTTGCAACAGCGCGGAGTAGATATTAGCAATATCAATCTTGAGCCCACTATGTTTCAAGATCAAGCGACTCGAAGTACAGCTTTACGTTTGATTTTAGGCGAAATTGTAAATAAAAATAGTTTACAAGCTAATGCAGATCAAATTCGTGCAATGGTAGATCAGTTTTCACAAAGCTTTGAGAGTCCATCACAAGTAGTTGATTGGTATTATGCTGATGTGCAACGTTTAGATGAACCAGCAGCGTTAGCAACAGAAGAAAATGTAGTGGCTTGGGTATTAGGCCAAGCAAAAGTGACGACTAAAAAAATTAAATTTGATGACTTAATGGGAAATGCATAATTACTATGACTAATCAGCTCGGCAACCAATTCGGAATTAATACTTTTGGCTTAAACGTGAGCGAACCGCAAGGTTTGGGTTTGATCCCAATGGTGGTCGAGCAAAGTGGCCGCGGCGAGCGCTCTTATGACATTTATTCACGATTGCTTAAAGAGCGCGTTATATTTTTGGTTGGCCCAGTGAATGATATGTCGGCCAATTTAATTGTTGCGCAGTTATTGTTTTTGGAAGCTGAAAACCCAGATAAAGATATTTCTTTATACATCAATTCACCTGGCGGCTCAGTGACTGCAGGGATGTCGATTTACGACACAATGCAATTTATTAAGCCAGATGTAAGCACCCTTTGTATTGGTCAGGCAGCAAGTATGGGTGCGTTTTTATTGGCTGCTGGCGCTAAAGATAAACGCTTTAGTTTGCCAAATTCACGAGTCATGATTCACCAGCCTTCAGGTGGCTTTCAAGGTCAATCAAGTGACATTGCTATTCATGCTAAAGAAATCATGTATTTGCGTAACAAGTTAAATGGTATTTTGGCGCATCATACAGGCAGAACAGCTGAACAAATTGATGTTGATACTGAGCGTGATAATTTTATGAGTGCTGAAGAATCAGTTGCTTATGGCATGATTGATAAAGTAATCGCAAGCCGCCATGAGGCTGCTATTTAATTAATAGTGTTTAAATAAATAGTAACAGTCAGTAAATTGGTTTAAAACTAGAGCATTCATCTAATAAAAACATCGGGTTCAATTTTTGGTTATTTATAAAGTCAATGATTGAATCAGTTAGGAAATTAAAATGGCGACTAAAAAAGCTGATGGTGATAAATTACTTTATTGCTCTTTTTGCGGCAAAAGCCAGCACGAAGTTAAAAAGCTGATTGCAGGCCCTTCTGTATTCATTTGTGATGAATGTGTTGATTTATGTAACGATATCATCGTAGAAGAAGTGCAAAGCGCGCTAAGTTTAGCCGCTGTTGGGACCCAAGAAAGCGGCGTGGTTGGCTTGCCTTCACCCAAAGAAATCTGTAGTAACCTCGATCAGTACGTGATTGGTCAAGTTCAAGCAAAAAAAACCTTAGCGGTTGCAGTTTATAACCACTACAAACGCCTAGGTCATAATCAAGCTATTAAAACCAATACAAAAGACGACGTAGAAATTGCAAAAAGTAATATTTTACTTATTGGGCCAACTGGTTCAGGCAAAACATTACTAGCCCAAACACTGGCAAAGCTTTTAGATGTTCCATTTGTGATGGCGGATGCAACTACCTTAACTGAGGCTGGTTATGTGGGGGAAGATGTTGAAAACATTATGCAGAAATTATTGCAAAAATGTGATTACGATATCGAAAAAGCGCAGCGTGGTATTGTTTATATCGATGAAGTCGATAAGATTTCACGCAAGTCAGAAAACCCATCTATTACACGTGATGTTTCAGGTGAGGGTGTTCAGCAAGCCCTGCTTAAACTAATTGAAGGTACTATTGCTTCAGTACCGCCACAAGGTGGTCGTAAGCATCCGAATCAAGAGTTTGTCCAACTAGACACCACCAATATTTTATTTATCTGCGGTGGCGCTTTTGATGGATTAGATAAAGTGATTCGTCGCCGCTCAGAAAAAGGCGGTATCGGTTTTGGTGCGGAAGTTAAAAGTAAAGAAGATGTACGCCAAATTGGAGCAGTATTGCGCGATGTAGAGCCAGAGGATTTAATCAAATTCGGCTTAATTCCAGAGTTTATTGGTCGTTTACCAGTAGTTGCTACCTTAGAGTCATTAGATGAAGCCGCTTTAATGACTATTTTGGTTGAGCCAAAAAATGCACTGACTAAACAATATGTTAAGTTGTTTAAAATGGAAGGTGTAGACTTAGAGTTTAGGGAGTCTGCTCTGCATTTAATCGCTAAAAAAGCCTTAGAGCGTAAAGCTGGTGCGCGTGGCTTACGTTCTATTATGGAGCATGCTTTGCTGGATGTGATGTTCGATTTGCCATCTATTGAGAACCTAACCAAAGTTGTCATTGACGAGGCCGCAATTCGAGGTGAAACACCACCTATTATGATTTTTTCTGACGAGAAAAAATTAGCAATCAACCTATAACAACTGTTTATGTTAATAAGGTGCTGATTATTCTAAAATAGTCAGTACATGTACTTGAACTATCAAAGAATGTTCCCAACCTATCCATTATAAGCAGTTTCAAAGCGAATTTGGCATTGAAACTGTATTCTTGATAAGAAAGAGTTTTATGACAGAACAATCTTTGCCTAAATTCACTGCCGATGATGGATTGATGCCATTACTTCCTTTGCGTGATGTCGTTGTATATCCCCACCTTGTTATTCCACTTTTTGTTGGCCGCGAAAAATCGGTCAATGCACTTGAGATTGCTTCTAACAGTAACAAACAAATTTTATTAGTCGCGCAAAAGTCTGCCAATAAAGATGAGCCAGATGCCAATGATTTGTACGATGTTGGTACAATTGCCACAGTATTGCAAATGCTTAAGTTACCAGATGGTACGGTAAAGGTACTTGTAGAAGGCTTGCATAGAGCTAAGGTTTCTGACTTTATTGAAACTGAAGAATGCTTTGCCGCAAAAGCCGTGCAAATTGATCATCCCAATGACGATGACAATGAAACGCAAGCACTAATGCGTACCGTTTTCACTCAATTTGATCAATACGTTAAGTTAAATAAAAAAATCCCACCAGAAATTTTGACTTCACTCGCCACCATTAACGATGCTGGGCGTTTGGCAGATACAATTTCAGCCCATCTAACATTAAAGCTAGAAGAAAAACAAAAAATATTAGAAATGTTTAGTGTAATAGAGCGCCTTGAGCATTTATTGCATCTAATGGAGTCGGAAATTGATATTCTCCAAGTTGAAAAGCGTATTCGGGGTCGTGTAAAGCGCCAAATGGAAAAAAGCCAGCGCGAATATTATTTGAATGAGCAAGTTAAAGCGATTCAAAAAGAGCTTGGTGAGCAAGATGAAAACGCAGAAATCGACGAGTTGGAAAAACGCATTCAAAACGCTAATATGCCAAAAGAAGCGTTAACTAAAGTTTATGGTGAGATGAAAAAGCTCAAAATGATGTCGCCTATGTCGGCTGAGGCCGCTGTCGTGCGCAATTATATTGAGACTTTGACCAATTTACCTTGGAAGAAAAAAACTAAAATCAGTAAAGATTTGGCCGCTGCCGAAGCTATTCTAGATGCGGATCACTATGGCTTAGAAAAAGTAAAAGAGCGTATCGTTGAGTATTTAGCTGTGCAGCAGCGTGTGGGCAAAGTTAAGGCACCTATTCTGTGTTTAGTTGGCCCACCAGGCGTTGGTAAGACGTCACTTGGTCAAAGTATCGCTAAAGCTGTTAATCGTAAATTCGTACGTATGGCTTTGGGTGGTGTTCGTGATGAGTCTGAAATTCGTGGTCATAGACGTACATATATAGGGTCAATGCCAGGTAAAGTGCTGCAAAGTATTGCAAAAGTAGGCGTTAAAAACCCGCTATTCCTACTCGATGAAGTTGATAAGATGGGCCAAGATATGCGCGGTGATCCATCATCAGCTTTACTGGAAGTATTAGATCCAGAGCAAAATCATACTTTTGCTGATCACTATGTTGAAGTTGAGTATGATTTGTCTGACGTGATGTTCATCGCTACATCTAATAGTATGAATATTCCACCAGCATTACTAGACCGTATGGAAATCATCAGGCTTGCTGGATATACAGAAGATGAAAAAATAAATATTGCCATGCGTTATTTATTGCCTAAACAATTGAAAGCACATGGCCTTAAAGACACGGAAATTAATGTAGCAGAGTCTGCAATTCGTGACATCGTGCGTTATTACACGCGCGAGGCTGGCGTACGGCGCTTAGAGCAAGAAATTGCTAAGATATGCCGAAAAGTTGTTAAAGAAATACTAATGGCAAAATCTGCCAAAGTGTCTACTGAGGCTAAAGCTAAAACTTCGAAAAAAATTAGCGTTACTTCTAAAACTTTAGAGAATTATTTAGAAGTGCGTCGTTATGACTTCGGTGTTGCAGCAAAAGAAAATCAAATTGGTCAAGTCACTGGGTTGGCTTGGACTTCAGTTGGTGGTGAGTTACTTACGATTGAAGCCGTGATGTTGCCTGGTAAAGGTAAAACAATCACAACTGGTAAGCTTGGTGATGTTATGCAAGAGTCGGTTCAAGCGGCTATGAGCGTAGTGCGCAGTCGTGCAAAACGGTTAGGTATTAGTGAAGACTTCTATGAAAAGAAAGATATTCATATTCACTTGCCTGAAGGTGCCACGCCTAAAGATGGCCCAAGCGCTGGCATTGCCCTAACTACAGCATTGGTTTCGGTTATTACCGGGATTCCGGCACGTGCAGATGTTGCAATGACAGGTGAAATTACCTTGCGAGGTGAAGTATTACCTATTGGTGGTTTGAAAGAAAAACTGTTAGCGGCACATCGAGGTGGCATTAAAGTGGTATTAATACCTGAGTCTAATGTCAAAGATTTAGTAGAAATTCCAGAAAACATAAAAAATGTTTTAGAAATTCATCCAGTTCAGTGGATAGATCAAGTACTTGAACTCGCTTTAGAAAAAATGCCTGAGCCTTTGCCAGATGCAGTAGCGGTTGTATCAACAGATACGCCAATTAACCCGGAAACGACATTAGCTATTACGCATTAATGATTTATTTAGTTAAAAATGATGTTTTCAGCAGTAAAGCCTTGACACGGCCTTTTACGCCTTGATATAAAGCTAATACAGGAGTTACCTGTTATTTTTTGAAGTAACATTAAGAGAGGATTACACGTGAATAAATCTGAGTTAATTGATGAAATTGCAAATGCAGCAGGAATTTCAAAAGCAGCAGCAGCGCGCTCTTTAGATGCAACGACAGCAGCAATTACTAAGGCACTTAAAAAAGATGACCTGGTAACTTTAATTGGTTTTGGTTCATTTTATGTCGGTAAACGTGCAGCTAGAAATGGCCGCAATCCTCGCACAGGTGCAACAATTGATATAAAAGCTGCTAATTCTCCTAAATTTAGGGCTGGTAAAGCACTTAAAGATGCTGTAAACTAATGTTCTTTCTTGATTAAGTAATTAATTAAGAAAAAGCAGTAGGTTGTTGATTTAATTGGTAGGTTATAAATTTAGAGTGTAGTTATGTGATATTATAATTTATACTATTGGGTGCTTAGCTCAGTTGGTAGAGCGTCGCCCTTACAAGGCGAATGTCAGCGGTTCGACCCCGTTAGCACCCACCATTAATTTAGCAAAAGGAAGTCACCTCAATACATGATAACTGAATAGTGCTAGCATTTTATAGCACTTTATTTTTGATATATTTACTTTGTAAATAGTCGGAGCACAAAATTTAATTTGTGGTGGTTAATTTAAAAGTGATGGTGCAAAGTTTAGGAGTGGTAGTTCAGTTGGTTAGAATACCTGCCTGTCACGCAGGGGGTCGCGGGTTCGAGTCCCGTCCACTCCGCCAATTAGTAAGTAGAGACGCTCCTAACGGGGCGTTTTTACTTTCAGTAGGCCATTTCGTATGCCAATTTAATCTTACTTGAATTCTCACGTAATCCTACTTGATAGAAAAATGCCCACCTATTTG
>JACMMS010000079.1 GCA_014378915.1 Methylophilaceae bacterium | reverse complement strand
TTTTAATCTTTAAAAGCTATCTTGTAGCTTAGACAATACCTTCCAAAATTTGCACCTGCACCGTAGTGCCTGCTGCCACATTTCCCACCGTATCATCCAATACAATAAAACAATTGGCTTCAGACATGCTACGTAACACACCAGAGCTTTGGTTGTCGGTTGGTTTTACTTTCCACAAACCATCCTCAGCAAGGTATAGCAGACCCCGTTGAAACTCGGTGCGCCCTGTCATTTTTTTTATATTGCCGGTGCAAACAGCATTAAGCATCGGCAATGGTTTGGGGTTAGCTTGCCCCATGAGGATAAGCATGGCTGAGCGCACAAATTGGTAAAACGTGACCATGGTCGATACGGGGTTTCCTGGTAAACCAAAGTAGTGGGCTGTATTGTTATTGGTCGATGTTAGAGCACTATTATTTACTTTACCAAAAGCCAACGGCCTGCCTGGCTTCATCGCGATTTTCCAAAATAAGACTTGGCCATGTTTAGCTAGCAAGTCTTTCATATAATCTGCTTCACCTACTGATACACCGCCCGTTGTGAGGATAACATCTGCTTGGTTTGCTGCAGCTAGAAGTGCATTTTCAAGTAATGCTGGGTCATCACGCACTACACCCATATCGATGATTTCCACACTTAAGCGACTCAGCATGCCGTAAATCGTATAGCGATTGCTATCATAAATCTGGCCGCTGGCAAGTGGTTGACCAATTTGTGTGAGCTCGTCACCCGTACTAAAAAAAGCGACTTTTAGTTTACGAAATACATTTAATTCACCAATGCCAAGCGAGGCAATTAAACCTAAATCTGCTGGGCGCATCAAATGACCAGCGACTAATACTACTTGATTGAGTGCTAAGTCCTCACCTGCGTAGCGTACGTTCGCGCCTGATTTTTGTATTTCATTTAACGTGATGAAGTTGTCCTCGACAATAACACGTTCTTGCATAATGACCGTATTTGCGCCTGTCGGTATAACCGCACCCGTCATAATGCGTAGGCATTCACCAGCTTTCACATTCTCGTTAAACACTTTACCAGCAAATGCTGTACCAATTATTTTAAGTGAAGTTTTACCCTCAATTTGAAGGCTCTCAATATTGTATGCGTAGCCATCCATCGCGGAGTTGTTATGATTGGGAACATTGCATGGCGATAAAATATCGCACGCTAAGACGCGGCCTAAAGTATCACGCAAGCTTAAATTTTCCACTTCAGAAACAGGCGATAAAAACTGTCGGATAAATGCACGTGCTTTGTCTACAGGCATGGAGTTGGGATCATAATCATCTATACAGCTTGGGTCTGATACGATATCGGAAAGTAATTTTTTAATCATGATTTATAGGTCTGAAGCTTATGTTGGTATGGTTTAAAGTGCAATTTCAAGCATACTACTGGCTGGTAAACTTTGTGACAAAATTCGCAATCTGCTCAATATTGTTTAAGTCGAGTAAGGGTAACTTGCTTGTGAGTTGAGTGTCGCTAGCAATCGCAATAATCGTACTATCTTGTTCGGCTAATAAAGGCTGCCCAAGACTCGCGCGAAACACTTCAATTTTTGGAATCGCTTCATGGCGAAAACCTTCTACTAACACTAAATCTGTGAGGTTGGTATCCAGCTGTGCGAGCAATGTGTTGAGGTTTGGTTCTGCTGCGGTATCAGGCGTGCTGCTAAGCTCGGTCATTAATGCCCAGCGCGACTTAGAGGCAATCATGGTTTGTACAGCGCCCGCTTCACGCAGCTTGTAGCTATCTTTGCCAGGATAATCAATATCAAAAGTGTGGTGAGCATGTTTAATCACAGATACACGCAACCCTCGTTCTATGAGTGATGGAATCAATTGCGTAAGCAGTGTAGTTTTGCCACTATTACTTGCATAGGCACAAAAACTTAAAATTGGGATTGTAGTTGTTGGAGAGGGTTTAGCCATTTTTTAATTGTAACTCCAGATTGCAGATATCTTCTGTAGTGTTTAAGTTAATAAAAGCTTCACTACAATCACTGAAATCAACATCTACGTACGCCAAACTTTTTTGCCAAGCGCTTACTTTACGACCATCTTTCGCCAAATAATCATTCAAGCTAAGCAGTGACTCTTTTTTGCATAAACAAAAAACTGGATGAGCATAACCATCACTGCTTGCTACTGCAATATCCGCGTTGTTTTCAATTAGAGCATATAAAAGTCGCTGCGCTAAATCTGGGGGTAAATAGGGGGAATCACATGGCACCGTTAATACATAAGTATGCTTGCTATGGGTTAAACCTAAATGGAGCCCAGCCAAAGGACCAATAAAATCAGGTGTTTTATCTTGCAGCACAGTTAAACCTAAGGCTTGATATTGTGCAATTTCACGATTAGCGTTAATGATAATTTCATCTACTTGATGCTTCAATCGGCTAACAACATGTTGAATTAGTGGTTGGTTTTGCAAAAGTACAAAACCTTTATCAACACCTCCCATGCGTGTGCCGCGACCACCTGCCAAAATAATACCTGTAATTTTTTCAGTTTTTCCCATCAGATAGCTTTTTAGGTGAGCGTTTTGATTGCTTATAGACCGCTTAGCCACCAGTGTGTGACATAAATCGAATAACTGCCGGCGCTGTGCGACGTAAATCAAAGTCGTGCCCTTTAGGTTTGATTTTCATACTATTCAAAATAGCCGCAATCAGAGGTTCATCATTGTGTGGATGATGACGAAGTAGCGGCATGAGTTGGATTTTATCCTCTTGCCCTAAGCATAGATAAAGTTCACCTTTACAGGTGATGCGCACACGATTACAACTTTCACAAAAATTGTGTGAGTGCGGAGAAATAAAGCCAATTTTAGTTTGGCTATTCGCTACTCTCCAGTAGCGTGCAGGGCCACCAGTAGTTTCACTGCTGCCAATTAATGTATGTTTACTTTGCAATAATTTGAGTGTGTCATCATTGCTAACAAAGGTGTTGCCACGAGCATGATCAACTTCCCCTAGTGGCATTTCCTCAATAAATGATATGTCAATTTCTTGTTCAATAGCAAAATTCACCAAGCTTACTGTTTCGTCATTATTAAAACCGCGCATTAAAACCGTATTTAATTTGATATTATCAAATCCAGCTTGTTTAGCGGCTTGTATGCCTGCTAATACTTTATTCAACTCACCAGTGCGGGTAATTTTTTTAAAGCGGGCTGCATTTAAGCTATCTAAACTAATATTGATTCGTTTAACGCCAGCTTTTTTAAGGTCAATAGCCTGCTTCTCTAATTGGCTGCCATTAGTAGTAAGCACTAACTCATTTAAACCTTTTAGCTGACCAATATCTTCAAAAAGCCACAGTGCATTTTTGCGCACTAAAGGCTCTCCACCAGTGATCCGCACTTTGCTCACACCTAATCCAACGAATACGCGTACTAAACGGGCACATTCTTCAAGGCTTAATACTTCATTTCGCGGTGAAAATGTCATATCCTCACCCATACAGTAAACGCAACGGAAATCGCATCGATCTGTGATAGATAAGCGAATGTAATCAACTACCCGACCAAACTGGTCAACTAATGATGGTGTTGTTGAAATGTTATTCATGATGGTGTGAATATGTACTTACAAATTGTTACATTTGTGGTGTTGGGTGGTTTTATGTATTGACATTTAAGTATATTATAGCCAATGTTATTAAGTATATGAATTGTTTAATTTAACCCTTAATTTTACACAGATGCTGACGTAATTAATTCTGGTAGTCTTACGTGAGTGAACAAAGGTTGGTTTTAGAGAATATGCAATTAATTGAACAACATATCGCAGCACACAAAAATGTGCCTGGAGCTCTATTACCTTTGCTGCACGCCATACAGGACGATATTGGCTATGTGCCGCAAGATGCTTATAAGAGTATTGGCAAAGCCTTAAATTTGTCTGTGGCTGAGGTGCATGGTGTCGTCACGTTTTATCATCATTTCAGAACTGAGCCTGTTGGCCGATACATTTTACAAATCTGCCGCGCAGAATCTTGCCAGTCTATGGGGTCTGAAAAATTAGAGGCACATGTCAAAGCGGAGTTAGGAATTGATTATCATCAAACAACAGCCGATGGTGCATTGACCTTAGAGCCAGTCTACTGTTTAGGGAACTGTGCATGTTCACCTGCTGTCATGCTGAATGATGAAATTTATGGGCGTGTTGATGCGAACAAAATTAATCAAATTATTTCAGAAGCACGTGCTGGAGAGCTAGCATGACAGTGACCGTATATATACCACGCGACTCGAGCGCGTTATCGCTAGGTGCAGAACGAACGGCGAAGGCCATTGCTGTAGAAGCAAAAAAACGCGATATTGAAATCAATTTAGTGCGTAATGGATCACGTGGCATGTTTTGGCTAGAGCCCATGGTGGAAGTAGCAACAGATGGAGGTCGCGTGGCCTACGCGCCAGTGCAGCCAGAAGATGTGGCTGGTTTATTTGATGCTGATTTCTTGCATGCTGGTGCGCATCCACTCAACTTAGGTTTAACTGAAGAGATCCCTTATTTTAAAAATCAGCAGCGGCTCACATTTGAGCGTGTTGGTGTGACCGACCCAGTTTCATTGGATGATTACATTGCGCATAACGGTTACCAAGGTTTGCAAAAAGCGCTTAAATTGGGCGGTGCTGAAATCGTAAAAATCGTTACCGATTCAGGCTTGCGTGGTCGTGGTGGTGCAGCTTTTCCAACGGGTATTAAGTGGAATACTGTGCTTGGCGCGAAAGGTACGCAAAAATACATTGTATGTAATGCGGATGAAGGTGATTCTGGTACGTTTTCTGATCGCATGATCATGGAAGATGATCCATTTGTACTTATTGAAGGTATGACTATTGCAAGCATAGCAGTAGGCGCTACACAGGGATATATTTATTTACGCTCAGAATACCCTCATGCGCTAAAGACCTTAAACACAGCGATAGCGAGTGCTTACAATGCAGGCTATTTAGGCGATGATGTTTGTGGTTCAAGCAAAGCATTTCACTTGGAGGTGCGCCGTGCTGCTGGTGCTTATGTTTGTGGCGAAGAAACTTCTTTACTTGAAAGTCTAGAAGGTAAGCGTGGTCTGGTGCGTTTTAAGCCACCATTACCTGCAATTGAAGGTCTATTTGGTAAACCAACTGTTGTAAACAATGTCATATCTTTGGCTACTGTGCCTATTATTTTAAATAAAGGTTCCCAATATTATGCAGATTACGGCATGGGTAGTTCGCGCGGTACTTTGCCGATACAGTTGGCGGGTAATATTAAACATGGTGGTCTAGTTGAGCTGGCTTTTGGAGCAACTCTGCGCGAATTGCTATATGATTTTGGCGGTGGTTCAGCCAATGGAAAACCCATTCGTGCCGTACAAGTTGGCGGACCTTTGGGTGCATTTTTACCTGAAAGTCAATTTGATACGCCTCTTGATTACGAGGAGTTCAATAAGATCTGGGCAGTGCTAGGTCATGGTGGCATAGTGGCGTTTGATGACACGGTGGACATGGCAAAAATGGCACGCTATGCCTTTGAGTTTTGTGCAATTGAAAGTTGTGGTAAATGTACACCATGTCGCATTGGCAGCACGCGTGGCGCTGAGGTGATGGATAATATTATTAATGGCAAAGACGTCCAAAAAAATATTAAGCTAGTGCGTGATTTAAGCGACACCATGCTCCATGGCTCACTATGTGCCTTGGGCGGTATGACTCCATACCCAGTGCTAAGTGCTATGAATCATTTTGCAGCGGATTTCGAGAATAGAAGTTAATCTGAAAGTTTAAGTTAATTAGCCCAATAAGGGCTGCCCCCAGAGCGGTAAGGAGTGCAAGATGGATGACATTAAATACACAGTACCTAGCGACAGAAGCAGAACTAGCTTCGACGACCAAACAGATTATGGTACACCTGCCGTGCAATCAAATAAGCTCATCACTTTAAGCATTGATGGTCGTAATGTAACGGTACCAGATGGTACGTCAATAATGCGGGCCAGTATTATTGCTGGTATTACTGTGCCTAAATTATGTGCTACAGACAGTCTAGAGCCATTTGGTTCATGTCGTTTATGTGTGGTCGAAATTGAAGGCCGTCGCGGTTATCCAGCCTCATGCACTACGCCAGTGGCAGAGGGTTTAAAAGTCCACACGCAAACATCAAAACTCGCTGATATTCGTCGTGGTACGATGGAGTTGTATATTTCAGACCACCCGCTAGATTGTCTAACTTGCGCCACCAATGGCGATTGTGAGCTGCAAGATATGGCAGGCGCGGTAGGCCTTCGCGAAGTGCGTTATGGCTATGAAGGTGAAAATCATCTTAAGGCTGAAAAAGACGAAAGTAATCCATATTTTACTTTTGACCCTAGTAAATGCATTGTGTGTAGCCGCTGTGTACGCGCTTGTGAGGAAATGCAGGGCACGTTCGCACTAACAATTTCGGGTCGCGGCTTTGAGTCAAAAGTAGCCTCTGGTATTGAAAATTTCATGGACTCAGAATGCGTGTCTTGCGGTGCTTGTGTGCAAGCCTGCCCAACTGCTACGCTCATCGAAAAAACTGTCATTGATGCAGGATTGCCAGAGCACTCTGTGACAACGACTTGTGCGTATTGCGGTGTAGGTTGCAGCTTTAATGCAGAAATGAAGGGCGAAGAAGTCATCCGCATGACGCCAAATAAAAACGGTGGTGCAAATCATGGTCATTCCTGTGTAAAAGGGCGTTTTGCTTGGGGTTATGCAACGCACCAAGATCGCATTACAACGCCGATGATACGCAAGAGTATTCATGATGCATGGCAAGTGGTAGGTTGGGACGAGGCGATTAACTACGCCGCAATTGAGATTAAACGTATTCAAGCTAAATACGGTAAAGACGCTGCTGGCGGTATTACATCATCACGTTGCACGAATGAAGAAGTTTACGTAACACAAAAACTAGTGCGCGCGGTATTTGGTACTAATAATGTCGATACCTGCGCACGTGTTTGTCACTCGCCAACCGGTTATGGTTTGAAACAAACGATAGGCGAATCTGCTGGTACGCAAACTTTTGATTCTGTGATGCAATCTGACGTTATTATGATTATTGGTGCAAATCCAACCGATGGCCACCCAGTGTTTGCATCTCAAATGAAACGTCGCTTGCGCGAAGGCGCAAAACTAATCATTGCCGATCCACGTGCTATTGACTTAGTGTCATCCCCGCATGTGCAGGCTGACTATCATCTTAAACTGCGCCCAGGCACTAACGTCGCGTTAATTTCTGCTTTAGCTCATGTGTTAGTGACCGAAGGTCTGGTTAAGGAAGATTATGTAAAAGAACGTTGCGAGTGGGATTCGTTCTTGGTTTGGCGTGATTTTGTTGCGCAGCCTAAAAACTCACCTGAAGCACTAAGCAGCGAGCTTGGAGTGCCAGCGGAAGAACTGCGAGCTGCGGCAAGATTATTTGCTACAGGTGGTAATGCAGCTATTTATTACGGCCTAGGCGTTACCGAACACAGCCAAGGCTCAACCATGGTGATGGGTATTGCCAACCTCGCTATGGCAACAGGTAATGTGGGTCGTGAAGGGGTTGGCATCAACCCATTACGTGGTCAAAATAATGTGCAGGGCTCATGCGATATGGGTTCTATGCCGCATGAATTTCCAGGTTATCGCCACGTATCAGATAACGATGCGAGAGCTGAATTTGAGTCTGCTTGGGGTAGGCCATTAAGTGCTGAGCCAGGTTTACGTATTCCAAATATGTTGAGTTTAGCCACTGAAGGCGGTTTTAAAGCGTTGTATTGCGTAGGTGAAGATATTGCGCAATCAGATCCTGATACACAGCACGTGACACATGCCTTAGAAAGTATGGAATGCGTAATTGTGCAAGATTTATTCTTAAATGAAACAGCCATGTATGCGCATGTATTCTTTCCGGGTGCATCGTTCTTGGAGAAAAGTGGTACATTTACTAATGCAGAACGACGTATTTCACCAGTGCGCCGTGTAATGACGCCAAAAAATGGTAATGGCGAAGCAGGCATGGAAGATTGGGAAATTACCGCCAAACTTTCAACTGCACTTGGTTACCCTATGCATTACACACATGCTGCTGATATTTTGGATGAAATCGCTGCATTAACGCCTTCATTCAAAGGCGTAAGCTTTAAGAAATTAGATGAGCTAGGTAGCGTGCAATGGCCTTGTGACGATGAAAACCCAGCAGGTACGCCGACTATGCATATTGACGAATTCGTGCGTGGCAAAGGCAAATTCTTCATTACCGAATATATTCCAACGACTGAAAAAGTGACAAAAAAATATCCACTTATTCTCACAACAGGCCGTATTTTGTCGCAATACAACGTGGGTGCACAAACGCGTCGTACAGAAAATACATCTTGGCATGCTGAGGATACAGTTGAAATTCACCCACATGATGCAGAAGAGCGCGGTGTAGTGGATGGCGATTGGATTGGCATTACTAGCCGTGCTGGTGAAACAGTATTACGTGCAAAATTAAGTGAGCGCGTGCAACCTGGTGTCATCTATACCACATTCCACCATCCAGAATCTGGTGCCAACGTCATTACTACAGATAATTCGGATTGGGCGACTAACTGCCCAGAGTTTAAGGTAACAGCAGTGCAAGTGACCAAAGTAACTCAACTATCTGATTGGCAAAAAAACTATCAAGAATTTAGTGATGAGCAAATCAGTTTTGCAGAAAACTTAGAAAGTGCGAGCTAGTACTTTCATGGTATTCATTCTTAGATATGATAGTCGATAGTCATTGCCAGTCTTTTGGCAGCTATTCGGTTACGCGTAGTAGCGGCAAGGTGGAGAATGATGCCATAGCTGAGGAGGTACCCGTTGCGCTTGTATACAACGGTATTTCTCATGCAGTGATGTTGGCAACACCACAAGATTTGGCAGATTTTGCTTTAGGTTTTTCTTTATCTGAAGGCATTATAAAAGTGCCAAGTGAAATGTATGATATTGATATAGTGACAGAAGCTAGTGGTATTTCCTTACAAATTAACATTCCTACAGAGCGATTTAGTGGTTTAAAACAAGTTCGACGAATACTTGCAGGTCGAACAGGATGTGGTTTATGCGGAACAGATAGCTTAGAACATGCTATTAAAACATTGGAACCGCTTAACAAAATTAATTTTTGTATTCAACATGATGCTCTGCTCTCTGCTTATCGTAGTATGCCGTCACATCAAGCCTTGCAAATAGTTACAGGAGCAACACACGCAAGTGCTTGGGTAAGTTTGCAGGGTGAGATATTGCTAGTACGCGAGGATGTTGGTCGCCACAATGCGTTAGATAAATTGATAGGCTCATTGGCAAAATCTAGCATCGACATAACGAGTGGTTTTATTTTAACTACCAGTCGTGCAAGTTATGAAATGGTCCAAAAAACGGTGAGTGCTGGCGTGCAACTGCTTGCTGCAGTATCAGCACCAACTGGGCTGGCTATTCGTATGGCGGACAAAAGTGGTTTAGCGTTAGTGGGTTTTTTACGCGATAAAAGCTATGTCATTTATAGCCATGTAATGAAAATTAAACCGCACATTTAAATATTTTAATTAATTAAATAAATAATATGACTAACCAACAACTTGTCACAATGGCCAATCAAATAGGTGCTTTTTTTAAATCTTATCCTGATCAAACGCAGGCTAATAAAGATATTGGCATGCATCTAAACCGTTATTGGGCGTTGGCAATGCGCCAGCAAATTGTACAATATGTAAAAGATAGTGCAGGTGCAGGTTTGGAGCTTAATGTGATAGATGCAATTAAAGGGCATGTTAAGCTGTAATTTGTTACTTCAAAAGTAAATATTGTGATTTCTTAGGCGAGCCATTTGCTAAAAATCCGAATCACACACAATAAAGTCACTGTCATGGGTCCAGGTAAGGCGGATTTGCTTGACGCTGTTCAAACCTATGGCTCTATTTCTGCTGCAGCGAAATCAATGAAAATGTCTTACAGGCGTGCTTGGGAATTGGTTGATTTAATGAATCAAAGTTTTCAGCAGCCTTTAGTCAGGACCTCTCCAGGGGGTAACAATGGTGGCGGTGCTCAGGTCACTGAGCATGGTTTGTTTGTATTAAATACTTATCGAACTATGGTTACTAAGGCCAATTTAGTCACAGAGCTTGAGCTAAATGACATTCTTGCTAGCCTTAACCCAATCCAAATGATTGAAGCTAAGACCATCTAGGTCCTCCCTGATTTTCTAAATTAAATAACTGGATTGATGTATTTTTCTTACTATTGACAGTTATCGCTATACCTGTTTGAATATAGCGTAATTTTAATAAGTCAACTTAACCAATGCTAGGAATAGGCATGCATTACCATCAAAAAATTTCGTGTTCTCTTATACTTTTATGGTTAACATCAACATTTGTAACGCCATCATTTGCTGAAGAAACTGATGCTTTAGTGCGAATTAAAGAGTTGGAAGCGAAAATGGAGCTGATGCAGCAGCAACGTGAGGAGCATGATAAACAACTCGAATTAGTGACTAAGGAACTCGTAGGTCTTGAAAATCAAATGAGTCAATCTAAGATTACAAAAACTGAAGAAAAAGGTAGTAGCAAAGTTAGCGCAGTGTATGCAGCATTTAAGGATGGCGTAACGCTAGAAGATGGTACAGGTAATTGGAAGTTGGCGATAAATGGGCGTGTACAAGCGGATTATCGTCATTTTTCGCCTGATGTAGATGCGGCAGATACATTCAGTTTACGTCGCGCAAGGCTAGGGGGAGCACTGACCTTTTATAAAGATTATCTAGCAAGAGTTGAGGGCGAGTATTCGGGTGGCAGTACTACACTCACCTATGGTTATATTGATATCAATAAATTCCAAGCGGCTAAATTCCGTTTTGGTCAATTTAAGCCAAACTATGGGTTAGAGCGTGCAATGAGTACAAATTTTACTGATTTTCAAGAGCGTTCAATGGGTGACGTGTTATTGGGTAGTACTTTTGATAGAGGTGCGATGGTTTATGGTTCACCAGTACCAGGGTTTAACTACAACTTAGCTTATGTGAATGGTACGGGTACAGCCGATGAGAATAACGCAAAAAGTGATGGAAAAGATACAATCGTACGCTTAACCGCTAACTTGTCTGAGTTAATGTCATGGCAAAATAGTATTGTGCATTTCGGAGGCTTTTATGCGGATGGTAATCAGGGTTCACGTCGTGTGGCAGGTGTAGTGCCAACAGGATTAACCGATGCGCGTGGTTTAAGTTTTTTCCAAACAAACTGTGGCGCAAATGCTAATGGAACAGTCACTACCGCGGTTACTACAGTTTGTGGTGGCTTATTAACCAATGGCTTTAAAAGTGATGTAAATAGAACGCGTGCTGGATTTGAAACTGCCTTAGCGTATGGTTCAGTGAAATTGCAAAGTGAATATATTAGCGTTAATTTTGATGGCAAAGATTTTAACCGTCAAATTTCAGATTGTTATGCAAGTTTAGTATGGAACGCATCAGGTGAATCATTTTCAGACTTTTACAAAGAAGGTGTGTTTGGTAGATTAAAACCAAAAAATAACTATAAAGAGGGTGCGTCTGGTTGGGGCGCATTACAAATTGGTTTACGTTATGACCAGTTTAATGGTTCAGATTTTAAAAAAACGGGTAATGCCACTGGTACAGGTATTTTATTAAATACACCTACATCAACTACAGATGGATTATTGGTAGCAACCAATCATGCAGATTCGTTGACTTTAGGTGCTAATTGGATTTTAAACCCCAATGTACGGTTAGTTGCTAACTATATTAGAACCAGCTATGACACACCAATCATAGTGCGTGTTAATGGTCAAAATGAATCTCTAGACTATGAAAATGCAGTCACAATGCGTGCACAATTCGACTTCTAGATACTGAAATAATAATCAATGAAAATGAATGTCATAATGAAAAAAGTAATTAATAATCAGCTGTTAAAAACATTATTTAACCAAACACGTCATATCATTTTATGTTCAGCAGCAGGTTTGGTTTTAGGAGTGTTGACTACAAATGCGCAGGCTGAATCTAAAGTCACAGTGTTTGCCGCAGCTAGTTTAACCAATGCAATGGGCGAAATAGCCAAGGCCTATGAAAGTGAGCAGCCGATTAAGGTGCAAAGTTCATATTCAGCTTCATCGAATTTGGCTAAGCAAATTGATAGCGGCGCACCTGCTGATATCTTTATGTCTGCAGACAGCAAATGGATGAATTACTTGCAAGATAAAAAACGTATTGATGTTGCTACCCGTGTTAACTTACTAGGCAACCGATTAGTCATCATTGCGCCTAAAGGGAAGAATTTTAAAGTACAAACAGACAAGAGTTTCAATTTTTCTAGTGCGTTTAATGGTAGATTATGCACTGGTGAAATTGATTCTGTACCGGCTGGTATTTATGCGAAACAATCGCTAGTTGCATTAAAATGGTGGGATTCAGTTAAGTCACGCATTATAGGTACGCAGGATGTACGCGCTGCAGTAGTATTTGTTGAGCGTGGTGAATGCGATGCAGGTATCGTCTATGAAACTGATGCAAAAGTATCAAACAAGGTGGAAATTGTAGCGACGCTACCTGATGAAACTCACGAACCCATTGTTTACCCTCTAGCATTAGTGCAAGGTGCAAAACCAGAAGCTAAAAGTTTTTATGAATTTATTAAATCTGGCAAAGCCAAAACAATATTTATTCAATATGGATTTACGCCAATTACCACCAAATAGATACATGCTGCATCAATATGCTGAGTGATTTATTTAGTTTTACACCCGCTGAAATCATAGCGCTTTTATTATCAATTAAAGTAGCTTTTTGGTGTACGTTAGCTATTTTGGTGCCCGGCACCTGTATGGCATGGGTTTTTGCGAGAAAGTCGTTTTTTGGAAAATCATTAATAGATGCAGTAGTGCATATGCCACTCATATTGCCACCTGTGGTGCCAGGATTTTTACTGCTGGTTTTATTTGGTAATCAAGGATTTTTTGGGAAATACCTCAATGAGCACTGGGGTATTAGTATCGCATTCAGTTGGGAGGGTGCAGCTGTTGCTTCAGCAGTAATGGCCTTCCCTTTGATGGTGAGTGCTATTAGGCTCGCAATTAATCAAGTAGATACTAAGTTGGAAGTTGCTGCAAAATCACTAGGTGCTCATCCATTAAGGGTTTTTTTTACCATCACTTTACCGCTTGCTTTACCTGGAATTTTAGCGGGCTTAATTCTTTCGTTTAGCCGCAGTTTGGGTGAGTTTGGTGCAACGATGGCCTTCGTCGGTAATATAGAAGGTAAAACTCGCACATTGCCGATGGCTATTTTTACTTATATTCAAACGCCAGGTAGTGATCTTCCCGCTATGCGTTTAGTCATATTGAGTATGATGATTGCTTTGGGCGCTTTAATGGGCAGCGCAATTTTAGAGCGAATAATCATGAAGTCGCTAGGCCGGGATGCTAGAAATGATTGAGCTACATGTTCATTTAAAGCGAGATAATTTCAACTTAAATATCAACCTTAATCTACAAGCTAAAGTTACTGGTTTATTTGGACCGTCTGGTTCAGGTAAAAGCACACTCTTAAGCATTTTGGCTGGTTTGGTCAAGCCTGATAGGGGTCGAATAGTAGTTGATGGCGAGTGTCTTTTTGATAGTATTAATAATACGCATATTGCTGTTCATCAGCGTAGGATTGGTCTTGTTTTTCAAGAGAGCCGTCTATTTCCTCATCTCTCCATACAACATAATCTAACCTATGGATTCAACCTGCTCGCCAAACAAAATCAAAAGTTTGGCTTGAGTCAAATTGTAGAATTACTAGAAATCGGTCACCTACTCAAAGCAAGGCCACACCAACTTTCAGGCGGTGAAAAACAGCGTGTTACTTTAGGTCGAGCCCTGCTTAGCTCACCAAGATTGTTGTTATGTGACGAACCATTGGCTGCGTTAGATACCCGCCTTAAAAATCAAATATTGCCATTTTTAAAGCGGGTGAATGAAGAAATTAAAGTGCCGATGATTTATGTCAGCCATTCAATTAATGAGGTGCTACAGCTTACACAAAGCATCGCCATGATTGAGTCTGGTGAAATTGTAGCCAACGGAAACTTTTATGAACTTATAAAACATCCAGAAGTATTGTCATTAGCCCATCATTTAGGTTTTGATAATGTCATCTATGCCAAGGTGCTTGAACATCATATTGGGCTTGCTTATACACTGGTAGTGGTCAATGCAAATAAACTGTTTATACCATTGTTAAATAAGGCTATTGGTGGAGATATTGCCATGTCTGTGCCCGCTTCTAATATTGCTTTATCTATCAAAAAATTAGATGGCTTAAGTATCCAAAATCAGTTGTTAGGTATTGTGACTCAGATTCGTAAAGTAGATCACCGCGTGTTAGTAACAGTCAATGTTGGATTTATGTTAGTAGCTGAAATCACTTTACGAGCGTTGCAGGATTTAGACATCACCATTGATAAGCCGGTTTATTGCCTAATAAAAGCGCAAGCTATGGGTTATTTAGGTGTAGTTTAAGTTTTAAATATACTGATATAACCTAAAGCTTTCGCGTCTTTCGCTGGCGCGTTTGCCTTGCCAAATGAGTTTCCAATCTTGCCCCGGTTCTATTTTTGCATCACCACGGTTATCTTGAATTAAGTACAAATCACAATCTAAGCGCTGCACAGTCTCTAGTGGTAAAGCTACAATACCTGTGTAGTAATCTAGTAAATCTCTTTGCCCTTCACCTACATTGCGGGTATTAATACACGCATAACTTTCTGGCAGTGCATTTTCTAAGCTCATCATGACCTGTTTGTAGCTCTTAGCCGCATTGATCCAAGGTAGCCAGAGTGCCATGAGTAGCGTCCAAGTCATGGTCATGCCAATTGCCCAATTAGTGACAGATGATCTATTTGTATGTTGTGACCTAAAAATAGCCGCAACCCAAACTAATGTGACAATTAGCGCAACAGCAAAAGTAAATAAATTAAACTCATTTAATTGAGAGCCTGATAAGAAAATCATCCGTGCTTTCAAGCGGGCAGGGGTTCCAGTCATCATTGCAAACCAACCTAGCCAAATTAAAAAGCCCAGTAACCCAAATAACATCAAACCAAACCAATTGAGCGCGCCAGCCGCGCCCCGTTTAAGCGTTTCAACACTGCCGCCTGCTAGTGCGGTCAGCGGGAGTAATAATGGCAAAGCGTAAACATCTTTATCATCCGCACCAAAGCCAATCACCAATAAAGTAATGCCAAAAAATGTCAGAATTAATTGAAATTTAGGCTTAGATAATAACTGTTCGCGGTAACGCCATAGTCCCCACAATGCTAATGGAAGTGCAGGCCAAGCATACCAAGCGATAATGCGTAAAAAATACAAATGGTAATGACCACCGAATTGCATAATGCTGGCTTGCCACCAATTAATCAAACTTGTAGGCGACAAAAACCAACATACTAACGGCCAAATAACAAGCCAAGGGGTAGCAGAAACAGCCGCTAAGCTTAAAACGATGCCATAGCTTTTACTTCGCCAATGTTTAAATATTAAAGGTAGACTAATCGCAGTAATGGTAATAATGAGTGGCGTTAATAAACCTGCACTTAAAAACCCCACACCGATACCAGATCCTAGTATCACACTTGCCCTAAAAGGCCTACGTCTTGATAAAGCTAATGCATAAAAGCCCATGGCAGCTCCGGTAAGTGCTGCAACTGCAGGCATCAATGAATGCGCACTGACTACTAAACCAATGGAGCCCATCAATACAAAACTAGTTTGACGCCCAAAACCGCGACCCCATAATTCGCGACCAGTCATGCCTATCAGTAGTAAGGTAAATGCCATCCAAACTCCAGTAATAATACGCGCAGCATTATGGGTTGATATGGCAGGAGATAGTAGTTTAGCAAGCGCAGCAGCTGACCAATAGTATAGTGGGGGTTCGTCTAATGCAGTTTGGGATGCCGCTAGTGGTGCAACAAAATTGCCATGACTTAGAATATTTTGAATAATGCTAATGCTTTGTGATTCATTCGGTTTCCAGGGTGCGTGACCTACTAGCCCCATGCATAACCAAATAGCACAAAGCGCTAGCAGCAAATGCACTTTTGCGCTCTGACCAATGTGCGCACGTGGTGTTGCCATATTGCCTTGCCAATCGTGGTCTAACTCAAAACGCATAAGTGATTTTCGATATGGATATTTTGTAATTCTTACTAAATTTTAACTTAATTTGAAGCTTACTTTAGAACTAGCTGATTTTAAATTAGGAGCGTAGAAAATAGGTAACAAAAAAAGGCAGCCTAGCTGCCTTTTTCGGGTTATATAGGCGCTTATAACGCCTATATAACGATTACATACCGTATTTTTGTTTGAATTTCTCAACACGACCAGCAGTATCTAAAATCATTTGTTTGCCAGTGTAATGCGGGTGAGATTGCGAAGAAACCTCAATCTTAATTAAAGGATACTCTTTACCATCAGTCCATTTAATTGTATTTTTAGATGTCATAGTAGATCTAGTGATGAACTTGAAATCACAGCTTGTATCGTGAAATACAACATTATGGTAGTCTGGATGAATTTCTGCTTTCATGCCGTGCCTCTTTCAAAAAAATTCTTTTATATGAACCCAACATTATCAATGAATTCGGTTTATTAATCAACAAGAAGTGTTTGTTTATTTTGCAAATAACTGAGCCCGCAGTCAATTGACTCTTTTTAACCTCAATTTACTTAGCCGCGACGCATACTATCGAAGAAGTCAGCGTTATTTTTAGTCGCTTTGATTTTGTCTAACAAGAATTCCATTGCATCCAAATCATCCATTGGATAAAGTAATTTGCGTAACACCCAAATTTTTTGTAATACATCTTTAGGAATGAGCAACTCTTCACGGCGAGTGCCAGATTTGTTGACGTTAATCGCTGGGTACGTGCGCTTTTCTGCCATACGGCGGTCAAGATGGATTTCCATATTGCCCGTGCCTTTAAACTCTTCGTAAATCACATCATCCATACGTGAGCCAGTATCTACAAGGGCTGTAGCGATAATGGTGAGTGAGCCGCCTTCCTCAATATTGCGTGCTGCACCAAAGAATCGTTTCGGGCGTTGCAGCGCGTTAGCGTCTACACCCCCAGTAAGTACTTTGCCTGATGATGGAATTACCGTATTGTAAGCGCGCGCTAATCTGGTAATTGAATCTAGTAAAATCACGACATCTTTTTTGTGTTCGACCAAGCGTTTCGCCTTTTCTAGCACCATTTCGGCTACTTGTACGTGACGTGTTGCTGGCTCATCAAAGGTGGAAGCGACTACTTCGCCTTTAACAGAGCGTGTCATTTCTGTTACCTCTTCTGGGCGCTCGTCAATCAATAATACGATTAAGATAACATCTGGGTGGTTAGAGGTAATTGCGTGTGCAATATGCTGCATCATGACAGTTTTACCGCTTTTAGGGCTAGCTACCAATAAACCGCGCTGACCACGACCAATGGGCGCAATCATATCAATTACACGCCCTGTAATATTTTCTTCACCTTTAATATCACGCTCCAGAGTTAGCGGAATGGTTGGGAACAGCGGCGTTAAGTTTTCGAATAGAATTTTATGCTTAGTATTTTCAGGCGCATCGCCATTAACCATTTCTACTTTAACTAAAGCAAAATAGCGCTCGCCATCCTTAGGTATGCGTATTTCGCCTTGAATGCTATCACCTGTATGCAAGTTAAAGCGGCGGATTTGCGAAGGTGATACATAAATGTCATCGGGTCCAGCCAAGTATGAAGTATCAGGCGAACGTAAAAAACCAAATCCATCTTGCAATACTTCCAGCGTACCTTCACCAAAGATGCTTTCGCCTTTTTTTGCCTTGTGCTTCAATATAGCAAAAATGAGGTCTTGCTTACGCATACGACTAGCATTTTCAATTTCGTCAGTAATCGCCATTTCAACTAGAACGGTGACAGGAAGGTGTTTTAAATCAGATAAACGCATGAACTAGCTCGCAGGTGGGATGTTATGAAGGATTTGGTGTAATTGATGATTAAGTGCAAAAGTGACTTGATTGTATTAATGAATCTGGCTTTAAAAACAAACTAAATTTTAAAGCCGGATGCTGTATTGAATCTAAACTAAATGTTGCTATCAATAAATGCAGTAAGTTGTGATTTTGATAAAGCGCCTACTTTGGTCGCTTCTACATTTCCATTTTTAAATAACATTAACGTTGGGATGCCACGGATTCCGTATTTAGGAGGTGTTTGTTGATTTTCATCAATATTAAGTTTGGCAATTTTTAAACGGCCAGCATACTCTTTTGAGATATCATCTAAAATTGGTGCAATCATTTTGCATGGGCCGCACCATTCAGCCCAATAGTCTACTAATACTGGCAGTTGTGATTGCAATACTTCTTGCTCAAAAGCAGCATCGCTAGTGTGGGTAATATGTTCGCTCATTCTTCGCCTCAATGTTTGTACAGTAAATTTTTTTAATTAAATTAACGCTGTCAGCTTCGGTTAATTTAAAAAAATGATGGTAAGTTGGATATCTAGACTATGCGTGTGCAATAGATTTCGAAAGTTTTAATGAATTTTAAAGCTAGGCGAATTAAAATTCTAATACGCTATTTTTATCCCTATAATATTCGTGTATTTTCGCAATAAAGTAAAGAAAAATTAAATAAATTATAATGTACTAAACTGAAAACGCTCAAAGTTTGCCGTACGCTCAATTAGTTTTGTTGCTAATACTTGTGTTAATGCGCCATTTTGAATGATATCAAATACAGTGGCTGGGCTGTATATTCCACGGGCTACTACTATGGTTTCAGGTAACTTAAGAGGGGCAACTTCTGGTAAGGTAAGCGCGTTTTCATAATGTGTCGATTTCGACGATTTGATCCCTATTGTACTAACACTTGGCGCCAATAATTGCAAGCCAATATCTAGGCTATCTTGTTGATCCGCGATAATCCAACGTAAAACAGCAATTACCCAGCCAGACTCTGATGTTTCTTTCATCGCCACAAAGTCACCAACTTTAATACTAACTTCGCCAGTTTGGAATTTTCTTAGCGCGAAACCAATTGCGCTGGTATTTAGAACCTGCCAAGTCGATACTTTAGCTAAGCTTTTGGTTGAGCTTTCTAATGACTGGAATATGTCGGTAATACCAAATACTAATTGGACTTTATGATCTTTACAGGCTCTGGAAAATAAACGTTTGGGTGTTGCACCTAACTGTTTAATTAAATAAGTGAGCAAATCTGTGTAATTCAAGTCTAATGCGTCAGAAGAAAAATAGCCATCTGCAGGGATTTTTCCTTCTTGCAACAGCTTTAAATGTTGGTGCATTTTTCTTGCTACATCTAAAGTGATTAGTAAAATATCGTTGGCTGCATTGGGTTTGGTTGGTTTTTTAGTAAATGGAATAGGTAATTGATTGCTATTGAGTTTAATTAAAAATACACCAGAATCACTTTCTGTAGTGCCAATCCCACGCAATAATGCAGACTCTGATAAATGGCTTAAATAGTCGGCTACACGTTGAATGTCTGTTTTGGCTAAATGCTGTGGATTGGTTAAACCAGTTAAAACAGCTTGCTTATAAGCTAATTCGACTGAACTGACGTTGTTAGTAGTGCTCTCGGTATCTTGCACCTCAATAGTATCTGCACCTTGCTGAACTGCACTGTAATAAAGTTGATGCAAGTCGGCCCATATTGAAGATGGCGGTGAAAAGTAAATACTGTAATACACTAAGGATAGTTTATATAGGCTGTGAATTGCGCGCTGTAACACCAATGCTGCTGGCTTGCTACGCGCATTAATTAACTTACTTTTATAGTCTAAGTAAGCCAGTTTGTAACCATAAGCTAATTCTAGCCAAAGTAGTTCTGCAGCGCTTGCGCAAGACTTCACCTTGGCAGGCATTGGATACGATGTATTATTAATATATAAATCACGTAGTTCGTAGGTAATACGAATGACCGCAGGGCGATAAAGTTCTAAGGCTTTTGTTCTATTATCGGCACTTACTTTCTGTCGATTTAAAATCTGCATTTCTTCAAGTAAGATTGTCGCTGCAGAAAAAATATTATTAAATGGTATGCGTTCAATGAATTCAGCAATTTTGCTAGGCCTAAGCTCTGCAATGAGAACAGGATTATTATCTAGCGCTGGTACATCAAGATTGAATGACATAATATTTAAACTTTAATTATTTAATTCAATGATACCTAAAATATTTGTTTTAAGGCAGAATTTGTCAAGCAAGTGGAATATTGGAAAAAAATCAGGGATTTTAAATGATATTTAAGAAATTGCTTTTGACCATTGTAATGTTAGCGTGCACCAACTTTGTAATGGTTGTAAATGCTGCAGATCATAACTTTTTGTTTAAAGATACCGCCGGCAAAAAACACCAACTATCCGATTATAAAGGTAAGTGGGTAATTGTGAATTATTGGGCAACATGGTGTCCACCTTGCTTAGAAGAAGTGCCAGATCTAGTCATGCTTTATGATAGTCATAAAAACAAAGATCTCATGATTATCGGCGTTGTACTTGATTATAAAAACGATAAAGAAGTCGCCACTTATGTCGATGATATGTTGATGTCATATCCAATCGTACTTGGTGATGAGTCGGTGACGAGTCAAATAGGCCCAGCTGATATCTTGCCAACTAGTTTTATTTATAACCCACAAGGCAAGCTAATAAAAACCAAGCGTGGCAAAATAACTAAAGATTATTTAGAAAAACTTATGTCACAAAAAGCTGACTAGACTTTAAACCTAATTAGCTTAAGCTTGGGGTTGGTATGCTGTTACCAGCGGCATCTAAAATATTAAGCTGATTTTCTTCGGCAAATTGCATCAGGTGTATAAAGCCATCTGGATTAACTATTTTCAGTTTTAAATCCACCGCTAAACAGCGTACACCATTGGCTACACGTGGTTTTAAATAAGGCGAGTAGCGTAGTTTTTTATCCACACCAAAACTAGCAAAAGTACTGCACATGCGGTCTACCCAATCGCTAGGGCGAAAAGGTTTACCGGCACGTGTTAAACCTTCGATGATAATTTCATCAGCGATACTTTTTTGAGTTTGTAATGTCATGATCTTTAGGTTTTCAAATAAATGATACGAATGAACATGATTATATCGCTGTAATGGTTACAGAACCTTACATTAGTTGTTATATTCGAATACCTTCACAACTTTAGCTACACCATCAGCATTGCTTGCTATTTCAGTTGCAAATTGTGCTTCAGCATGGCTAACAATACCCAGTAAATAGACGACAGAATTTTCTGTAACTACTTTGACTACATTGGCAGGGAAGCGTCCATCAGCTACAAATTTAGCTTTTATTTTAGAAGTTAAATAAACATCATTGCCACGTGAGCTTACAGTTGTTTTAGGTATAACCGCAAGTTCATTAGTGATAGAGCGAACATTAGTAATGGCTTTTGTCATGGCTTCGGCAGTAGTCTTATCGGCCTCTTTGGGCACCTCTCCAGTGAGTAAAACAATGCGATTATAACTGGTGATATTGACGTGTGCTGCCTCACCTAAAGTATCTGAAATTTGTTTGCTGGCTTTAAGCTCAATATTTTCATCTTCTACATAAATACCAGAAGTGCGTCTATCGGCTGCCATCGCGCCACCAGCTGCTGCACCACCAATAACCACTGGCACGCAAGCGGTTAACTGGCTGCCTAGACTGATTGTTAAAAGACTGGCACTTAATATGCCAATCATCGGATATTTAGCTAAAAATTTCATCATAACTCCTTATAATATCAATATATTTTAAAAATGCAATCATTGAAAAATGACGTTTAAATAAAGCTTTTATGAATCAAAGGCATTTTTAATCCGTTCAATACTCGTTGCATCAGCCTTACTCATTAAAACTGCGTCAAATTTACAACCTACATTACCATTTTGTTGTAAGTAATGTTCAGCGGTGCGGCTGAATTTGGATTGTTTCGATTTCGTTATGTTAGAACCAGCGCTGCCAAACGCACTATTGCTACGGAGCCGTAGCTCTTCAAATACCGTGGTATTGCCATCGCGCATGATCAAATCAATTTCACCATATTTGCAACTATAGTTTTGTTTCAACAGCGATAAACCTTGGATGATTAAGTAGTTTTCTGCGTTTTTTTCAGCATGACCACCTAAGTTATTCATTAGTGACTCAAACTCATTTTTCTAAAATTACACCATTATTAGTAAAACTACCTAGGGATGGCACATGTGTAATTTCACCTTGTTCATCGATATGGATTGTGCCAGTTAGTCCATTAAAACTAGTTGATTGTCTTGGTTCTTGAGTGAGTTTAGCCAACACTTGGTAAATATCAGCACCTAATCCAAAGCTGCGTTGTGATACGGCGTCTTGAGCTGCTTCTTTAGCTGGCGCTTGGTAATCATGAAAGTCACTAGGTTTGAGTAGCCATGGTAAATCAGTAAAACGTATCGCGTTAAGTGATATGTTTAGTGCGCTATTTTGAATGCCTTCATAAAGTGTTGAAAACCCAAAAGTGGGTGTTGCCATGTCTAAATAAGGTCTAATTTTTCGTGCAAAAACGGCTTCACCCGCAATTAAAATCATGTCCGTATGTTGTGCGCTAATTTTTGCTTTTACATCCAGTAAATTGCTGTCATCAGTCAATTTTATTTGGCTAGGGTCCTTGCCAACTATTTGTTTCCAAGGTTCGTTAAAAGCCGCTGTTATCTCGTCTGAATTACTCGAGCCTTGACTCACAATCAACACATTTTGCATGCCAAATCTATTAGCAGTGTTGGCCAGTAATATTGCTTCGTCGTTAAGCGATTGAGACAGAATGTATAGGTTTTTGCTAACCGATGGTTTGTGGGCTGTGGGGCTAATTAATAATGTTGGTACGCTGAATGCATGTGAAATATTGATGTTGCTAAAGCCTACGACCACAATATAATTAGCACCATCATTAATAGCCAAATCATAGGCACTTGTTATATCGTTATCAGGTGTTGCATAAGTGTTGATTTCAGCTGGACTTTTACTAACAGCGCTGTTATCAATTGCTGCGCTGGCTTTAAATCCTTGTTGTAGTGCTAATGCACTGGCGGCTTGTTTTTCGTCATTTTGAGGGAGCAACAAAGCTACTTTGCCTGTTAAAGGCTGCTGGCTAGTGTCTTTTTTAATAGTAGGTACAGCTTGAAGCAAACTCGTAGCGAACGTATTGGCGCTGTGGTCTGGATAGGCTTTCTGCCAATCAGCAATTCCCGCTTGGTTTTGTTGCGTAAGCGCTAAATCTATCCAGCCCTGTAAATTTGCTTCAGCACTGGCGCCACGCAATTCAATCAATTGATCTTTGCTTAAGCTGTTGATAAGAGCCCATAATTTTGTATGAGCTTGTTGAATTGCAAACGGCGGTGTATTGCTAGCAATCAACACTTGCTCTTCAATAATTTTTTGCTCTATAGTGCGCAGCATGTCCGGCAGTTTTTCATAGGCTAAGCTCAAGCTTGCGTGTAAACTAGCACGTGCTGTAGGTTGCAGTGTGCTATCTGCATCTAAGGGTAGTAAAAGCCGAAAAGCGAGATCATCGTCACCCTGCAAAATGGCGATGCCGCCAGCTAATATTTTAGCGTTAGCAGACTGGCTAGGAATATTAACTAAAGCCAATTGTGCGCAAGTTATATCAGCAAATTTAAGACAATTTAGACCATCGCTAAAAGCAGTTTCAGCAGTTTTTTTAACAATAGGTTGTGGGTTTTTGGTGGGCTCAGTTGCCTGCGCAGGAGAGTTGGTAATTAAGTTTGCGCAGTTTATGGCAAACAAAATAATAAGGAAATTTAAGCGTTGAGTCAGAGTCATCGGGGCATATTATATGTGGTTGCAACGCCAATTGGCAATTTAGGTGATATTACCCTGCGCGCGTTAGAAACCTTAAAAAGTGTAGATGCCATTGCTGCGGAGGATATACGTCATACTTCTGGCTTGCTTGGCCATTTTGGCATCAGCAAAAAACTCATCTCGGTGCATCAGCATAATGAACAACAATCTGCACAAGCTCTGTTGGTGCGTCTGCTGGCGGGTGAAAGCATAGCATTGGTGACGGATGCGGGTACGCCGGCTGTGAGTGACCCGGGCGCGATAGTTGTTAATGTGTTGCAAAAAGCGGGTATCAGAATTGTACCTATCCCAGGTGCCAGTGCTGTGATTGCTGCTTTATCAGCCTCTGGCATTATCAATAATGGGTTTCATTTTATTGGTTTTTTGCCCGCTAGTGGATCACAACGGCGCAAAGTATTAGAATCTGTAAAAGATCAAGTTAGCACTTTGGTTTTGTACGAAGCGCCTCATCGAGTAATTGAGTGTATAGAAGATTTAATCTTGGTTTTAGGTGAATCTCGCAGCATTACTTTCGCCCGAGAAATCACTAAAACGTTTGAAACTTTCCATCATTGCTTGTTATCCGAAGCAAAAGTTTGGCTGACAAACGACCCAAATCAACAGCGTGGTGAGTTTGTATTGTTAATAGAAGCTGCAGATGAAAAGCATGATAACGCCGCCGATATTGAAGCCGAGCGCGTATTACGATTGTTATTGGTCGACTTACCTTTAAAGCAAGCAGTGAGTTTAGCCGTGGATATAACTGGCGTTAAGAAAAATCAGCTTTATGAATTAGCGCTAGTAGTTAAATCAGAAATTCTAGAACTTAACGCAAAAATTAAAGCAGGAAAATAAATAATGAATAAGCTGGTAATTACTCGCCCAGATGACTGGCATTTGCATCTACGGGATGGAGATGCGCTTAAAGCCGTGCTACCTGATACGGCAAAACAATTTGCCCGAGCCATTGTGATGCCTAATTTACGCCTGCCTATTAATACAACTGAGTTGGCAATCGCTTACCGCGAGCGCATTTTGCAAGCACTTCCGCAAGATATGCGTTTTGAACCTTTAATGACGCTCTACCTTACTGATAACACGACGGCAGACGAGATTGTAAAAGCTAAGGCCAGCGGAATTGTGCATGGCGTAAAGCTCTATCCAGCAGGCGCAACGACTAATAGCGATTCGGGCGTAACCAGCCTTGCAGCTTGTGCAAAAGCACTAGAAGCGATGGAGAAGGTCGGCTTGCCCTTACTTGCGCATGCCGAAGTGACCGATGCTGATGTTGATGTATTTGACCGTGAAAAAGTGTTCATTGAGCGCAATATGCACGCACTCTTAAAAAATTTCCCTAAATTAAAAATAGTGTTTGAGCACATCACCACCAAAGATGCTGCTGATTTTGTCGCAAGCAGCCCCGCTAATGTTGCTGCCACTATCACCGCACATCACTTACTGATGAATCGCAATGATATGTTCAAAGGCGGTATAAAGCCCCATCACTATTGCTTGCCGATATTGAAGCGCGAAGAACATCGCTTGGCGTTAGTGCAAGCTGCTACTTCAAGTAATCCCAAATTCTTTTTAGGCACTGATAGTGCCCCACATGCTCAACATACTAAAGAGGCCGCTTGTGGTTGTGCAGGCATGTACACCGCACACACCGCTATAGAGCTTTATGCAGAAGCGTTTGAAACCGCAAACGCACTAAATAAATTAGAGGGCTTCGCCAGCTTTTATGGCGCACACTTTTATGGATTGCCACGTAATGTTGAACAAATTACATTGGTGAAAGAAAGCTGGCAAGTGCCAGCGAGTTTGCCTTTCCCTAATGGATCGCTGGTGCCGCTAAGGGCGGGGCAGAGTTTAGCTTGGCGGATGTTGTAAGGTCGGGATAGGTAGTGCGTGAGGTTGGATAGAGCTTAAAAATCAAGCGTATTTCTAGCACTACTTTCACATCGTAAATAATCTGAGGCTTTTGCACAATGCAATTTTAAACATAAAAACTAACAACTTCGTCATACCAGCGGAGGCTGGTATCTAGGAAGTCAACGTGTTAGTCAATATCAGAGTGGTAATTAATATAATGAGTATTTTCTAATCAAATAGTTAAATGAAATTTTAGCATTAGCGAATTGCACAGATTTTGCTCAATATTCACTTCGGCTGGATTCCCGCCTGCGCGGGAATGACGAAATTGTGAATGTTTGGTTCAAAATAAAACCATCTCAGTATCTTGCATTGATTATAAGTCCAATGAGTTGCTAATTTACAGCCTGTTTCCCCGCTCAATCACCACGCCAAGCGCTTTCAGTCCGGGTAAAATAATTGGTTTAGCCACTCTAATTTTTACCCAAGGCGCTTTAAACTCTTTGATTACTATTTGGCAAATATGCTCGGCAAGTGCTTCTACTAGTTTGAAACTATTTTCATTAAGGGTTTGGCGTATACGCGCGACTACTTCGCCGTAGTCAATAGTGTCTTCTATGCTATCGCTCTGGCAGCTTTTGCTATGCGGCATGGCAATTTCTAAATCTAAAATTATGCTTTGCGCGACCAAGCGTTCCCAGTCGGGTACACCAAGTTTAGTGTCAACTTTTACTTGTTCTAAAAATATGATATCCATCATTTTTCACTATTTAGTTTAGAATATTAAGTCACTTATTTTAGAGCATCTTTCATGACACAGGCAGCTTTTATCCTGTTGGCTTATTTAATGGGCTCCATTTCATTCGGCATTTTGGTGAGTCGCGCTTTTGGCTTACCTGATCCTCGCACAGTAGGTAGTGGTAATCCAGGTGCGACCAATGTATTGCGTAGCGGCAAAAAATTACCTGCTGTTTTGACTTTGTTAGGTGATGCGGCAAAGGGATGGTTGGCGGTGCTCTTGGCGCAACATTATGGTCTGCTCGATGCATACATCTGTTTGGCTGGTTTGGCCGCCTTCATTGGGCACCTATACCCTGTGTTTTGCGGTTTTAAAGGGGGTAAAGGTGTTGCAACTGCCTTGGGTGTGTTGCTGGCGTTTTCGGGATGGTTGGGTTTAAGCGTACTTGTGGTTTGGGCAATTGCATTTGCAATCTGGCGTTACTCGTCACTTGCAGCATTAATTGCTGCTGGTATTGCCCCAATTTCTGCTTGGTTTTTATTGCCTTATAAGGGGTATGCGGCCACAGCTTTTATACTTGCTTTGCTATTGATTTGGCGTCACAAAAGCAATATTCAAAAATTAATAAACGGCTCAGAATCAGGCTTTAGTGATAAAAAGTAAGTCATGAGTTAATTTGTTTAAGGTTTTTGTAGTTCGGCCAGATCCCAGCGTGCTTTTACGCTAAAGCTATAATTTTCTGGCGTTGGATGACATATTTCTTTAGCCTGCATCTCTTTAGAACGTATTTCTTTAAATCGCATAGCGCCAGCAAACGCAATCATGGCGCCGTTATCAGTGCAAAACTCTAAGCGCGGATAATGTACTGTGCACATTCTCTTTTCAGTGGCTGCATTTAAGCGCTCGCGCAATCGGCTATTTGCCCCAACCCCGCCAGAGACTATTAAACTTTCTAGTCCCGTATCGCGCAAAGCGGTCATACATTTAAGTGTCAGTATATCGGTTACAGCTTCTTGAAACTCATAAGCTATATCTGCTTTGGTTTGTGGATCAAGCTGTTTTTCAGAGTTGTTCTGTTTATTATTCTGGGCATTGTTGTTTACAAGCGTAAGCACCGCAGTTTTTAAGCCGCTGAAACTAAAGTTTAAATCGCCACTATTGATTAATGGCCGAGGTAATTTAAACCTTGGTGCTCCAGACCTGGCTAACTGAGCTACGGCTGGTCCGCCTGGGTAGCCAAGTCCTAATAGTTTGGCGGTTTTGTCAAAAGCTTCGCCAGCGGCATCATCTAGGGTATCACCCAGTAATTCATAATCACCGATGCCAGTGACGCGCATTAATTGAGTGTGCCCTCCCGAAACTAACAAGGCAACGAAAGGAAACTTTGGTGGATTAGCTTCTAACAGGGGCGCTAATAAATGTCCCTCTAGATGGTGTACCGCAACAGTTGGGATATTGAGTGCAAACGCTAATGATTGAGCAATGCTGATACCAACCAATAATGCGCCAGATAAACCCGGCCCTTGAGTATAAGCAATACCATCAATATCTTGCAAAGTTTTGTTAGCCAGCTGTAAAACATTTTCTGTGAGCGGAAGCGCGCGGCGAATATGATCACGTGATGCAAGTTCCGGCACAACACCGCCATATTCTGCGTGCATTGTTACTTGAGAGTGCAGTGCATGGGCGAGTAAGCCCTGCTCGGTATCGTACAGCGCAATACCCGTTTCGTCACAAGATGATTCAAAACCTAAAATTAACATATAGTGCTCAACATAGAAATACTTAATAAAGATTGATAAAACATGATTATATGATTAAAATTACAAAATATTCTCAGTTTGTCGTATACATAACCCGTGTGCGAGGCTTGAGTATTAACCTAGGATTAACCAAATTGATTTGCTAATACAATGATTATATTAGCAAATATTATTAAAAAGTGAGATTGAATGTCTAGTGTACGCGTAAAAGAGAATGAGCCGTTTGACGTTGCATTGCGTCGTTTTAAACGTTTGATTGAAAAAACTGGTTTACTAAATGACTTGCGTGCGCGTGAGTTTTACGAAAAACCAACGTGGGAACGTAAACGTAAAGCTGCTGCTGCTGTTAAGCGCCAATATCGCCGCTTACGCAACCAAACTTTACCTGCAAAACTTTACTAAGTTTTTTCATGTCGTTAAAAGCTCAGATATCTGAGGGCATGAAAAATGCTATGCGCGCCAAAGATAGCGTGCGTCTTGGCGCAATCAGGTTGTTGTTATCTGCAATAAAACAGCGTGAAGTGGATGAGCGTATTGAACTAAGTGATGCCGATGTTATCGGTGTTATTGAAAAAATGCTCAAACAACGCCGTCATTCCATCGTTGCTTATGAGTCTGCAAATCGCACGGATTTAGCTGATATCGAAAAGTTTGAAGTCACTGTATTACAAACTTATTTGCCGCAACAATTAAATGAAGCTGAAATTAGTGCCCTGTTAGAAAAAGTAGTCACTGAAACTGGCGCTAGTGCTACTAAAGATATGAGTAAAGTCATGGCGGCAATTAAACCATTGGTAGTTGGTGTTGCTGATATGGGTAAAATCTCTGGTTTGATCAAAGCGCGGTTATCTTAAGTTTTAATAAATCTTAGTAGTTTATAAAAAAGGAGCTTAACTGCTCCTTTTTTGTTTATTTCTTTGACTATTTAAAGATGCTATTGGTCTTTCCCCCGAAAGCGGGAATCCATTTTGAAGTGGCTTTTAATTTAATTTGGATTCCCGCTTTCGTGAGAACAACGGGGTATGTTGGTATTGCATTTGTAGATATAGATTTTAAGTTAAACAATTTTTATTTCTTAATTTATTGCTAAACTCAAACTGAGGTAGCTTCATTTGATTCCTGAAACCTTCATTCAAGATTTATTAAATCGCATTGATATTGTCAATGTGATTGATAAAAGCGTGCCGCTTAAGAAAGTTGGGGCAAATTATGCTGCTTGCTGCCCGTTTCATAACGAAAAATCTCCCTCATTCACTGTGAGCGCTACCAAGCAGTTTTATCACTGCTTTGGTTGTGGGGCACATGGTACAGCGGTAGGTTTTTTGATGGAATATCATGGGCTTAGTTTTGTTGAGGGTATTCAAGAACTCGCCAAGATGGCGGGCATGATAGTGCCACAAGAAGAGCGTTCGACTAACTCTGAAAGTTATCAGGCAGCCAAGCTAACAGTCGTAGGCTTGCAAGAAAGCTTGCAACAGGCGACAGAATACTACAAAGCTGAACTCAAACAATCCCAGCGTGCGATAGATTATCTTAAAGGACGTGGCTTAAGTGGCAAGATTGCGGCTAAGTTTCAAATTGGCTATGCGCCGGCAGGTTGGCAGAACTTGCAGGCTATTTTCCGGCAGTATGATAATGAGGTCTTAACCACTGCAGGTTTGGTTATAACTAATGAAAAAGGTAAGCGTTATGATCGTTTTCGTGATCGTATTATGTTCCCTATTCACGACCAGAAAGGTCAGGTAATTGGCTTTGGTGGACGCGTGATTAACCCAGAAGACACGCCTAAATATTACAACTCACCCGAAACGCCACTGTTTCAAAAAGGTCATGAGTTGTATGGTTTGTTTTTAGCGCGTCGTGCGATTCGTGACGGAGGTCGTGCGTTGGTGGTTGAAGGTTACATGGATGTAGTGGCGCTTGCTCAGTATGATATTCACTATGCTGTAGCTGCGTTAGGTACCGCAACTACCCCATTTCATATTGCTAAACTTATGCGCCAAACAGACGAAATTGTATTTTGTTTTGATGGTGATAATGCAGGCCGCACTGCCGCATGGCGCGCGGCCATGAATGCGCTCCCTGCGCTGATTGATGGTTTAAAGCTGACTTTTATGTTTTTGCCACAAGGACATGATCCTGATAGCTATGTGCGCGAATTTGGTAAGGAGAATCTAGAGGCCGAAATGAAAATGGCTACGCCTTTATCTGCCTATATTATTGACCATTTGTGTGAAGATAACGCGCTACAAAGCCAAGAGGATAAAGTTAAGTTTCTCAACGATGCCGAGCCCATATTGCACCAAATGCAAGCGCCTCGATTGTCCATTATGTTACGTAAACGTGTGTCAGAATTGGCTGGAGTCACTGGACAAGAACTGCAGGATGTGATGCGTTTGAGTTCTCCGAATAAGCCTCCAACCCGCGCTTCGCAAAAACAGCTCCGTACGCCGCAATCGATTAAAAAGCGTTTTGCATTGAGTTTACTCATGAAGCCAAGTTTAGCGAATGCAGATGATTTAACTTGGCTGCAAGGTAATGCAGAAGAGGATTATTTAGTGAGAAATGTGTTAGAAATCGCGTTACAGCAGCCGCAATCTAATCCGGCTGTGCTATTGCGTGGCTTAGAGAATAAAATAGACGAGCGGCTGCTACGTGAGGTGCAGCGTGACTTGCATATGTTGGATGAAAGTTTGGATATAGCACTTGAATTTAACGGTGCGCGGACGCAATTAAGAGATATGATGCAGAGCGGTAGTAGCGCAATTCTACTTAATCGTGCGAATGAAAAGCCAATTAGCGCATTAACTGAGCATGAACGTGAGCAGCTAGTTAATGCAGTTAAAAAGCTTAAAAGATAAGCCTTGCTTCATTTTTTTCGTGTTCTTTTTTCGAGTTTAAACCAAATAATTTAATCACTTACCTGTAATCAACCACATCAAGGCTTTTTAGAAATGGTTTTTTCGGGTATAATTTTGGGTTGTTTAGAACTGCTAGAAACCGCGTTGGTTATATTAGCTATTTAGTATATGTGATGCGCAGCTATTAACGTTAATCATACCTGGCTAATAAAACTAAAGTCACAGCATATTGAGGTAATACATGGCCAGACCAAAATCAGACAAGACGCTAGAAAAGCACAAATTAACTGCTGAGCTTAAAAATCCAGAAGATGTTGCACTAGACGCAGAGGTTCGCCGTACGCGCTTAAAAACACTGATTATTTTAGGCAAAGAGCGTGGCTATTTAACTTACGCGGAAATTAATGACCATTTGCCAGATGACGTGCAAGAATCTGAGCAGATAGATGGCATTATCGGCATGATTAACGACATGGGTATTCAGGTATACGAAGAAGCACCTGATGCTGAAGTGTTGCTAATGTCAGATACACCTCCTGCGGTAACCGATGAAGATGCTGTTGAAGAGGCCGAAGCTGCGCTTGCCACTGTTGATTCTGAGTTTGGTCGCACAACAGACCCTGTACGTATGTATATGCGTGAAATGGGTACGGTTGATTTGCTGACGCGAGAAGGCGAAATTGAAATCGCTAAACGTATTGAAGATGGTCTAAAACACATGGTTCAAGCTATTGCCGTGTGTCCAACAACTATCGCCGATTTACTTAAAATGGTTGATAAAGTAGAAAAAGATGAGCTGAGCGTTGATGATCTAGTTGATGGCTTGATTGATACTGACATCGGCTTGGATGACGCAATGGAAGCTGAGGAGGCTGAAGTTGAAGATGAAGAAATCTCCGATGAAGATGAAGAAGATGAAGACGGCGCAAAAGCGGCTGCAATTTCAGCTGAAGCATTGGCCAAGCTCAAAGAGGAAGTATTGAAACGCTTCGCTATTATCCGTGCTGCAAACGAAAAAATGTGTGCTATTCGTGAGTCTCAGGGTTCGCAAGGCTCTGAGTACAAAAAACATTTGGACATCATTTTAGAAGAGCTAACTGCATTTAGATTCTCTGCTAAACAAGTTGAGGCGTTATGTGCCCAAGTGCGCGAAATGGTGGATGTTGTTCGTAGTCATGAACGCAAAATAATGGATTTCTGTGTTGAGAAATCTGGTATGCCGCGCCCACATTTCATTAAAAGTTTTCCAGGTAATGAGGTGAATATGAATTGGCTAGCACAAGAGCTAGTCTCTGATAAGCCTTATGTGGAACGCTTAGTACGCTATAAACACTCAATTGTAGATCAACAACAACGTCTCATTGACTTGCAGTTACGTGTTGGCTTGCCAATTAAAGAATTAAAAGAAATTAATAAACAAATGACCACGGGTGAGGCGCGTGCACGTCGTGCTAAGCGTGAAATGATTGAAGCTAACTTGCGCTTGGTGATTTCAATTGCTAAAAAATACACAAACCGCGGCTTGCAATTTTTGGATTTAATCCAAGAAGGCAATATTGGCTTAATGAAAGCAGTTGATAAATTTGAATATCGTCGTGGCTATAAGTTTTCAACTTACGCCACTTGGTGGATTCGCCAAGCAATTACACGCTCTATTGCCGATCAAGCTCGCACTATCCGTATTCCAGTGCACATGATTGAAACGATTAATAAAATGAATCGCATCAGTCGTCAAATTCTGCAAGAAACAGGCATTGAGCCTGATCCTGCAGCATTGGCTGAGAAAATGGAAATGCCGGAAGATAAAATTCGCAAGATTCTAAAAATCAGCAAAGAGCCAATTTCGATGGAAACACCGATAGGCGATGATGAAGATTCACATCTTGGTGATTTTATTGAAGATAATTCAACGCTCGCACCTATTGATGCGGCGGTGTACGCAAGCTTGCGTGATGCAACTTCTGAAGTGCTAGAATCACTCACACCCCGCGAGGCAAAAGTTTTACGTATGCGTTTTGGTATTGAAATGAATACCGACCACACTTTAGAGGAAGTGGGCAAGCAGTTTGATGTAACACGTGAGCGTATCCGTCAAATTGAAGCTAAAGCGCTGCGTAAGTTACGTCATCCAACACGCTCAGAGCGCTTACGTAGCTTTTTAGAGACGGGGCAAGATTAGTTTAAAATCGTAAGTAAAAAATTCCGGCAGGTTCGATTTAAGGCCCTTAGCTCATGCTTGGTTAGAGTGGCGGACTCATAATCCGATGTTCTAAAATTTTCTAGTAAGTTTTTTAGATAATTTTCATGTGCTTAGGCCATGAATAAGTAAAAAGTAATTTGTAATAATGAAACAACATTAAGTAAGAAGTTTCAGAAAAGAATAAATGTGGGTATATGTTATAAGATACTCACGTTGTAAGTTTAAGGCCCCTTAGCTCATGCTTGGTTAGAGCAGCGGACTCATATGTAAATGTGCCATATACGTGGAAACTATATATGGGATGGTGTCAAATTCGGTGAAACCTGACGGCAGTGATGCACAAGGCAATGCCGAGCGAAGCTTCAAGTAGAAATGCTTGTTGAACGTGTAGAGACTAGACGGCACCCACCTAAAGCAATCGTCATGGTTGTTATGGTGAAGGCATAGTCCAGGGAGGCGGGAAACCGTCACAAACCAGAATCCGTTGGTACTGTGTTCGACTCACAGAGGGGCCACCAATTATTATAAGCAGCATGTTGCAAAACACCTCAAGACCCGCGTGAATGCGGGTTTTTTCTTGTCTGTAATGTATCTTGATATATCATCTAGTATCTTGACATACCCCAATTAACTGGGGTAACTTAAAGGGTAACAGCACTTACCCCAATCGGAGTTACCCCAAAATGGCATTAACTGACACACTCATTAAGGCTAAGACCCATAAAGACGCTGACGGTAAGGTTAAGGTGGCTCCGTACAAGCTGTATGATGAAAAGGGTTTATTTTTACAAGTTACCCCAAATGGTGGAAAGTGGTGGCGTTTAAAATACCAGTTTGGCGGTAAAGAAAAATTACTCTCATTAGGTACTTACCCCGAAGTACCATTGGCTGGTAGGTGGCAAGACCCTGAAACTAAAAGTAATTGGCTTGAGGGCGCAAGGGATAGACGCGACAAGGCTAGAGAGTTAATAGCTAACGATATAGACCCAAGTGACAATCGTAAAGCACAAAAGAAAACAAAAGATGGCAACCTAGCTAATAGTTTTGAAGTTATTGCGCGTGAGTGGCTAGACACCAAAATGCAAACCAAGTCTGAAAGCTATCGAAAAAATCTACTTAGACGTTTTGAGTTATATTTATTTCCATGGCTAGGCAAACAAGCTATATCAGAAATAAACGCCCCTGAATTATTAGACGTTATCAGGCGCATTGAAAACCAAAACAAAGTTGAAACAGCTTACAGAACATTGCAAGCCACTGGACAAGTGCTTAGATACGCAGTGCAAACAGGACGCGCCTTGCGTGATGTTACTAGCGATTTAAGAGGCGCACTAACGCCTAGCGTAACTAAACACATGGCATCATTTACCGAGCCATATCAAGTGGCAGAACTCATGCGTGCAATAGACGGCTTTACAGGCACGCTCACAGTGCAAACAGCCTTACGCCTAGCCCCTCTTGTATTTGTTCGCCCTAGCGAGTTACGCAAGGCAAAATGGGCAGATATAAATTTAGATGCAGGGGTGTGGAATTTCTTTGTAACTAAAACAAAAACTGACCACATTGTGCCACTTTGCACGCAAGCCATTAAACACCTAAAAGACATACACCCATTATCAGGCCATGCTGAATATGTTTTTCAGGGAGGCCATAATCCTGATAAAGCTATGAGTGAAGCTGCCATTAATGCAGCACTTAGACGCATGGGTTACGACACTAAAACAGAAATAACAGGCCATGGCTTCAGGGCAATGGCGCGCACCATATTGCACGAACGACTAAACATTGACCCGCATATTATTGAACATCAATTAGCCCATGCTGTACCTGATAATTTAGGTGGCGCATATAACCGCACCAAGTTTATTGAGCAGCGCGTCATTATGATGCAGCAATGGGCAGATTATTTAGACGAATTAAAAGCAGGTGCAAAGGTTTTGCCATTTAAGCAAGCATAATCAGTTTAACCACACCTAGCATGGGCTTAATTACCCTGTGAGAACGCTGTTTACCCCTATGCGGCTGGTGTGGTTTATTATTTCATGGGATGTTAAGGGGCGTTATGAGTAGAGCTAAATTGATGTATGAGAATCATATTTTATATTTGCGCGAAATAAGTAATGAAAGGAATCATTCATTTGAAATAACACTTCGTACTGCAATGAAAGGGACGGAAGGTAAGAATTACCTTTTAGCGGATTTCTTAGGAGGTAATGAAAAGGAAATTGAAAAAAGATTGATTGAGTTTTATAGGCTTGAGTTTTATGAGTGGCTTGCAAATCTAGCCTTAGATTTTGACAATTCTAAAATAGAAAAAATGGCTGAAAATAAAGCACGATCTATTGTTTCAGAAACTGGAAAAAAAGGTGGAGCTGCTAAAAAGGCTAAATATCTGCCGTTAAAGGAGTTAGCTAAAAAGTTATGTAATGAAAAAAACTTCAAAAGCAGACGTAATGCAGCAATAACTATAATGCCTGAAATTATTGCTGAAAGTAAAAGGCTAGGTATTGCATTAAGTACAAACCAAGCAGAAAATACAATCACAAAGTGGTTAAAAGAGATGGGTTTGCCAGCAAACATATAACTTTAGCTAGCAAGCGTAATACCTTAGCCAGTAGGCAATCTATTTCATCAATTTAACAAAGCTCATGATTCGTTTTGTCACCAACAACAACGAAGCGAATCAAAATGGCACAAAAAGTTACAATCAACGAAGCGTTAGCACTCTCTAACTTTGATAATCTACCAGCAACAAGTTTTGTAAGGTTGCCAGTAGTCAGGGGATTATTAGGCGGTGTTAGTGCTGCCACAGTATGGCGAATGGTCAAGGCTGGGACGCTTAGAACACACAAACTTACACCTAGAACGACCACGTTTAACGTGGGAGAGTTGCGCAGCCTTTTAGCAGCTAAGGCGGTGCAATAATGACCACTAGCGACAACACAAAAGAGAAAGGGTTAGCCGTGCAAACGACCAACCCAAACAGACCACTTGACCCAAATAATACCAGTATCAACAACCAGCATAAATTCATTTATTCCGCGCTAGTGATAAAACCACAAAGCACGATTGATTTACGTTACGGTTACGGGATTATGCAACCAGCACCACGCATTAAAGAACTGCGTGATATGGGTTATCAAATTAATACTGTTCGAGTCATTGAAAGCACCCCCGACAATATCAAACATCATGCAGTTGCTAAGTATGTATTAACGTAAGCGCCCGCCCAGCACCCTCTAGCCTTCTTCCCTAAATCTCGTAAGATAGGTGTCCACCTAAATTAAGTGTACACCTATTTTATGACTGACTTTCTTCCCGTAACTTTAACCCCGTATTTGGATAGGCAGCGATATTCACGCGAATTCAAACGACAGATTGTCGAGGCATCTCTGGCACCAGGTGCTTCGATCGCAGCTGTTGCATTATTACACTGCATCAACGCCAACTTATTACATCAATGGCGCTGGAGTTATCGCAATGGGGAGTATGGAGCAGTGGCCGAACCATCTACTTTAGCGGCGGTGCAAATTGTTAACCCTGCAAGATTAACCGTAGTCAAACCCAGTCAGCTTGCAACTATCAGCGCCAATACAAAGTTCACAGGGCATATCGAACTGTTTTTTAACAATACACGCGTATTGGTGCATGGCGCACCCGACAGCCAAACACTACGCAGCGTCATTGATGCCCTGCATTTATGATCGGCTTACCCGCAACCACGCAAGTCTGGATCGCGGCTGGCGTCACTGATATGCGCCGCGGCTTTGATGGTTTGGCGGCCATCGTGCAATCCAAGCTGGAAGAGAATCCGTTTAGCGGACATGTCTTTGTGTTTCGTGGTCGCCAAGGCGACCGTATTAAAGTCCTGTGGTGGAGTGGTGATGGTTTATGCTTACTGGCCAAACGCCTAGAGCACGGCCACTTTGTTTGGCCGCAGGCGACCTCAGGTGCCGTGCATTTAACGACCGCACAACTCTCCATGTTGCTAGAAGGCATTGATTGGCGGCGCCCGATTAGAACACATCAACCAACACAGGTGTAAGCCGTGAAATAAGCGGTAAATACCAGCAGAATAGCCACTGCAAACCCTTCGCTTTACGTGATTATCCTATTGATTTATATGCAATAAATACCACTAATAACGTGTGTTAACAGGCGTTATTTGGTAAAATAGCACCATGCTGAACCGTGTCCAACTGCCTGATAATATTGATGAATTACAGGCATTATTGTCGGCGCAATGGGCGGAAATGGATGCGCTTAAATTAGAGCGCGATACATTAAAGCTGACCGCCAGCGATCACCAGCAAGAAATCCAGCGCTTAAGCCTGCTGCTCGACATGCTCAGACGCAAGCTATTTGGTCAGAAGTCAGAGAAGCTCAACCGGCAGATCGATCAACTAGAACTTGCGCTGGAAGCCTTACATATCTCGCAAGGTGAGCGCATCCCTGCGCAGCAAGTCGAAACTGAAATAAAACCACCACCTACCGCACCACAACGCCGTCCACTGCCTGAGCATTTACCGCGTGACACCCAAACCCACTTGCCAGCAGGCAATACCTGCCCTGATTGTGGCCAGTCTTTGGATGCTGCGCATGTATTAGGCGCAGACGTCAGTGAAGTACTGGAGTATGTGCCCGCCAGTTTCCGCGTCATTCGCCATGTCCGTCCACGCTTAGCGTGCCCATGCGGCAACTGTATTGCACAAGCCCCAGCGCCTAGTCGGCCGATTGCACGCAGCTTTGCCGGCGCCGGCTTACTGGCGCACATCATGGTGGCTAAGTATGGTGATCATTTGCCTTTGTATCGTCAGCAACAGATGTATGCACGTGAAGGGGTTGAACTCAGTGACAGTACCTTAGGCGATTGGGTCGGTGCTTGTCATCAGTTATTGCGCCCATTGATTGATGCGCTCCATGTACATGTGTTCAGTGCAGATAAGCTACATACGGACGACACGCCAATTTCGGTATTGGCACCGGGCACGGGTAAAACCCGGCAAGCACGATTATGGACCTATGTCCGAGATGATCGGCCGAGTGGCAATCCTGAAGCGCCAGCCGTTTGGTTTCGTTATTCGCCAGATCGCAAGGGTATTCATCCGCAAACGCATTTGCAACATTACACCGGCATTCTGCAGGCGGATGCCTACGCGGGCTATAGCGCGTTGTATGCATCGGGGCGTATCTTGGAAGCGGCCTGTTGGGCACATGTACGGCGCAAGTTCTATGATATTCATGTCAGTCGGCCAACGCTTATCACCACCCATGTGCTGGCAGAGATCGCCAAGTTGTATCAAGTGGAGTCTGCGGTGCGTGGTAGTTCGCCAGAGCAGCGCAAAGCAAAACGGCAAGTTGAGTCAAATCCCATCGTCACTGGACTACAGGTCTGGCTGACTGAGAAAATCAAAACCTTGTCACGTAAATCTGTGACCATGGAGGCCATCACTTATGCCTTCAACCAGTGGCAGGCGCTCTCCAGCTATTTGAACGACGGACGCATTGAGATTGATAACAACGCAGCAGAACGGTCGGTGCGCGGCATTGCCATCGGGCGTAAGAACTATTTGTTCTTGGGTTCTGATTTGGGCGGTGAGCGTGCCGCTACCATGTATAGTTTGATTGGCTCAGCCAAACTCAACGACATTAACCCTGAGGCGTATTTGCGTCACGTCTTGTCGGTGATTGCTGATTACCCGGTCAATCGAGTGGCTGAGTTGTTGCCTTGGAATGTGACGTTAACAGACTAAAATAACCTGCTCATGTCAATACGGTGCTGGGCGGATGCTTACGATCAATCGAAGTATTAATCAATGATGATTATTTGACATGGTTAAATGCGGACCATGACACAGCTAGAAATCTACTTAAATTGGCTCCCTCCAATTTTTTTCAGTCAGTGCCATATCCAAGGTAAAGACTTAATAATTAGAAAATTTTACTAATTTATTTGGTTGATTGTACAAATTAGCTATGTCTCTTAACGCACGAACCAATTTTAACTTTTAGTCTAAAGTGGTTTCTGAAATTAGTTGCTCT
>JACMMS010000078.1 GCA_014378915.1 Methylophilaceae bacterium | reverse complement strand
GATGGAACGGGTCGATGCTCATCTTGCTGGGCCTAGGAGTCGTTGGCGAGGCGATTCATCGTTTCATTGCAGGGAGTGAACCGCTAGGCTTATTTATCGTCGGATTCGCCACGCTCTCTCTCGTTGTCAACGGCGCTGTCTTGGCCATGCTTTCGAGATATCGAAATACTCGAGAAGTTCATTTAAAAGCCACTTGGACAGATACGCGAGCTGATGTATTGGTCAACCTAGGTTTGCTGGTCTCGGGTGCTGCGATAGCCATCACTGGCTATGGAGTAATCGATCCCATTGTTGGCCTAGCTATTGGTGTGTACGTTATTAAAGAAGGCTTTGAAATATGGACAGAGGCGGACGATTGATGAGCAACATCAGGATTGACTCGCCACCTACTATTGATAACTCCCAAAAGATAATAATGGACCGTTTTATCATAAATAAATTGTCCGCTTCTATGCTTCCAGAAATCAGACTGTCTATTCTGGAGCTGGCGACCCTAAGCGGACATCCTGAGAGCCGTCTTACTTCTTTTACCATTACGTGTATTTCCTGTGCTGTTAGTAATGGCTTCTTGCTTTTCGTGGCCTAGGAGTTCAGTCATTTCAGCTTGCAGTACTAGTTCAACGAGAGCTTTGGTGTCATCATTTTTTCATCTATTTCTGAAAATAGCATTTCCTGCAAAATGACTTTTAAAAAACTCAATATGATCAAAGTTGAATGCATCATAATCTGGCAACATATTTCTTATTATTAATGAAAAATAAAAATTATCAATAAAATTTAATCAATAAATTATACAAATGTTTACCATTAACTTAATATGAACCCATGTTCAGCAAGCAATTCCTGCAATTAATTTCAATTCACTCTAAAAGGATCTAAAAAATGGTTTCAACTGTACCTAATGTCGTATTTAAAACCCGTGTTCGTGAGGAGAGCATGGCCGGCCAAAATCCGTTCCGTTGGCAAGATGTCACTACAGCGGATGTTTTTAAAGGTAAAAAAATTGTAATCGTAGCGCTTCCTGGGGCATTTACCCCTACTTGCTCTAGCACCCACCTTCCTGGCTTCGATGCAAAGTATCAAGAGTTTATTGATCAGGGCATTGATGAAATTTACTGCTTAAGTGTTAATGATGCCTTTACGATGTTCCAATGGGGCAAGAATCTTGGTATCAAGCATGTAAAAATGTTACCCGATGGCAACGGTGACTTTACTCGCCTAATGGGCATGCTTGTTAAAAAAGAAAATCTTGGTTTTGGCAATCGCTCATGGCGTTATTCGATGCTTGTAGATGATCAGAAAATCGTCAATATTTTTGAGGAGCCAGGCAAAGTAGATAATCACCCTGATGATCCTTTTGTCATGAGTGATGTAGATACAATCTTAAATTTCATTAAACAGAATTAACTAAAAGTCTGAGCCACATGGGTGATGCAAAACATTACATCACCCTCTAAATAGCAGTTATTAACAAAAAAATAAATTAAAAGTCTTTAGCAATGACTTTATATAAACATACAAAAAACGAGAACTTCAATTGACGACTTATGACTATGATTTATTTGTAATTGGCGCAGGTTCAGGAGGCGTTCGCGCTGCGCGTATGGCCGCAGGACTAGGTGTGCGAGTTGCTATTGCTGAAGATCGGTATTTTGGCGGCACATGTGTGAATGTTGGATGTGTCCCCAAGAAATTGTATGTTTATGCTTCTCAGTTTAGCGAAAACTTTGTTGCGTCGGCTGGGTTTGGCTGGAAATCCGGCAAACCTCAATTTGACTGGTCAGTACTAGTCGCCAATAAAGATAAAGAAATAAAAAGATTGCAAGACGTTTATGACCGCTTATTACGTGATAGCGGTGTAATGGTGATCAGTGGTAGAGCTCGTCTATTGGATCCACATACGGTAATTGTAGGCGATACCCAATTTAGTGCAGAGCATATTATCGTGGCTACTGGCGGCTGGCCTTTTGTACCTGATGTAGTGGGTAAGGAACATATTGTCACTTCTAATGAAATTTTTAATCTTAAAATATTACCTAAAAGCATCGTAATTGTTGGGGGTGGCTATATTGCTGTTGAGTTTGCAGGGATATTGCATGGCTTAGGGGTCAAAGTTGCGATTTTTGAGCGTGGTCAAAAAGTATTGCGAGGTTTTGATGAGGATGTTCGCGACTTCTTGACACAAGAAATGTCAAATAAGGGCATTGAATTTCACTTTAACACTAGTGTTGATCGTATCGAGCAGCATGACAATACTTTTGTTGTGCACACCTTAGACGGTAAAACGGTAGATACTGACCTTGTCATGTATGCAACTGGCAGAATGCCCAACACCAATGGGATTGGGCTTCAAGCACTAGGAGTATGTATGGACAAAAATGGCGCCATTAATGTGAATGACGATTATCAGACCAATATCCCTTCCATCTATGCTTTGGGTGACGTGACTAACCGCGTGAATTTAACGCCTGTTGCTATTGCCGAAGGCATGGCACTAGTCAACAAGCTTTATGCTAACAAGACTGGCAGAGTGGATTACCAAAACATTCCTACGGCGGTATTTAGTCAGCCTAATATTGCTACAGTCGGTTTAAATGAAACTCAAGCTCGCGCTCAATATCCAGAAGATATCGATATTTATAAATCAACATTTAAACCTATGAAAAATACGCTATCGGGAATCAATGAAAAAACGCTGATGAAAATGATTGTAGTACGCAGTACAGATAAAGTAATTGGTCTGCATATGGTTGGGTCGGATGCAGGTGAAATTATACAAGGTATGGCTATTGCAATTCGTGCAGGCGCAACGAAAGCCATTTTTGATACCACGGTTGGCATACACCCAACTGCGGCTGAAGAATTTGTAACCATGCGAACACCAGTGGCATGATGAATTGAGTTAGCCCCGATTTTGTGGACGGGCAAGTTGATGATATTTTATCAACTTGTTAGGATTATTTATGAAACGTATTCCCCGTCGCTTATTTACAGAAGAATTTAAAAAGGAAGCCATTAAGCTGGTCACCGAGTAGAGTCTCAACGTCG
>JACMMS010000077.1 GCA_014378915.1 Methylophilaceae bacterium | reverse complement strand
TAAGCTGGCAACATCTTCGCTATCAGGCTGTTTTAATTGCTTCTCAGCTTCTGCTTTTCAGCGATATAAGCTTTTATCGGTGATGCCCAGTCGACCGGCAACTTCAACGGCGCTGTGACCACGTTCTGTCATTTGTTTAAGTGCTTCTGCCTTAATCTCGTCCGTATATCTGATGCCTTTCATTGAACTTCCTTTTGGTGATTTCGGACATTATCAACTGTCTACTAAATCGGGGGAAGTCCAGTTTGAATAAATACTGTCATGACCTCTAAAAAGTCTTGATTATCAAGAAATGCCATCTTTCCATCCGTTCGCTAGCGAACGGACTTTCAAAGCATCTAGCGATATTATTAAAATTGGGAGAAATATGGATACGATGATGTACAAACATAATGAACTCCTGAAGGCATAAAGATGAAAATTAACTCAAAGGATTTTCAGGTGGGACAAGGCGAAAAAGTTGACCTGCAAAGATGGCCAACGACTGCAGAACCGTTTTACAACTCGAAGAATCAATATAAAAAACTTTTGAAAGAGCGTATCAAGCAACTGAGTTCGCAGCAACAGCTTCTCTACGCTTCTAATCGCCATGCGTTCCTTTTGATTTTTCAAGCGATGGATGCCGCTGGGAAAGACGGCGCTATTAAGCATGTAATGTCCGGTGTGAATCCACAAGGATGTCAAGTTTTTAGCTTCAAGCATCCCAATCAAATTGAACTACAGCATGATTTTCTCTGGCGCACCACGCGTGAGCTCCCAGAGCGAGGTCGCATTGGTATCTTTAACCGCTCATATTACGAGGAGGTTTTGATCGCCCGCGTACACCCAGAAATTCTGCAAAGCGAAGGTGTACCAGGACAAGAAAAAATCCAACAGACTGTCTGGGATGAACGCTATCGTTCTATCATTAATCTAGAGCGGCATCTCCACATCAATGGCACTCGCATCTTGAAGTTTTTTCTCCATCTGTCAAAAGAGGAACAACGAAAACGCTTTCTTGAACGCATTGATAATCCGCATAAAAACTGGAAATTCAGTGTGGCGGACATTGAAGAAAGAAAATTTTGGAAGCAATACATGATGTTTTACGGACAATGTTTAACTGCGACCAGTACAGAAAACGTGCCATGGTATGTGGTCCCCGCCGATGACAAAAAAAACGCCCGACTCATTGTTTCGCAAATTCTTCTCGATAGCCTCGAAGGACTTGGGATGGCTTATCCGACATCAAGTAAAGATCGTCAAAGTGAGTTGCTAGCCATTCGCAGTGAGCTCATGAAATAAGAGTGCTCTTTATGCTGGCTAACAATGATTCCGAAATTACAGAAGGTCTCAAATATCCTAAAAATAAGTCCTCCTGTCATTTGCACTCAACATCACAGTTCGTACTTGAGCAATGTGATGTGGCCTTATTTAGCGTAATAGCATTTCAATATCAAGGCACCAGTACCTTAGCAGCTTTAAAGTTACCAGCGCGAAGGTATGCGAGTGCTTTATTGGCTTGATTGAGAGGGTAAATCGTCACCTTAGTCTTAATGCCAATTTCTAGCGGCAATATTAAGAAAATCTAAACCATCTTGGCGCTTTGAATTAGCTACAGAAATGATTTGTCGCTCTTCCCATAGAATATTGTATGGAAAGCTTGGAATGTCTGACATATGAATGACCGCACAGACAACACACCCACCTTTTCGAACTGCCTTTAGTGCTGAAGGAACAAGCTCCCCTGCGGTTGCTAATATAATCGTAACATTTAACTGTTGATGGGATGGTTCATCAGAGCTTCCAGCCCATTTAGCATCCAAATCTAGCGCAAATTTTTGAGTTTTAACATCATTTTCTCTCGTGAAAGCAAAGATTGAGCGCCCTTGCCAATGCGCAACTTGTGCAACAATATGTGCTTCCGCTCCAAACCCTCAAAGCCCTATACTATTAGCAAGCCCGGCCAATACAAAAGAACACCAGCCTATTGAACCTGCACAGAGAAGCCAGGCTAAAGCAACATCACTACCTTCTTCACCTAATGGAAACGCATACTGTGCATCTGCAGTTGCTGATGTCGTAAAGCCACCATTACGCGTGTATGCAGTAAAAATCGGCGTACCGCAAAAGTTTTCCTGCTGGCTTATGCAATAAGGGCAAACCCCCAAGTATGTCCCAACCACGGAATATTCACTCTTTGAACGATTTGCAATCCATTTACACCAAGCCCAATCAAGTCGATACGCCCAACTATTTCATGACCAGGAATAATCGGCAAAACTGGATTTTGAGTTCGCCATCAACAACATGTAAACCGGTGCGACAAACAACTCAAGCACTTACCTTAATACGAACCTGACCAACACCAGGTAACCTATCTGCAAGTTCAGTCCACGCTAACTGAGCACCCAGTTTATTTAGTACGATTGCGTACATAAAAACGCTATAAACCTATAGTGCGATTAAATTGACTAATGCCTAGACTTTGTTGAATTTTTTGATCACTCATCATTTAATTGTCCTAAAATTTTTCATTATTTATAAAAATTACTTAAAGGTAACCAAGTACCTAATTTAAAACGCAAGTAATCAGCAGTCTGTATGTAAACGTACACATGGCTTAAAAACGGTGGAAGATAAATTTGGTTGCTTTGATATGATGGTGAATAAAGCACGAATAAGCTATTTTGTAGCGCTAAAAGAAAGTGTAAAAGAAGCCAACAACTAACTTTTGTGATGATCGCTAGCAACTACTATCTTAGTTGTAAAAAAGTCAGCAGTTTATGTCATGATGTGTTAAAAAACCATGACAAGGCTTTTTTAAATATCTATAACACTCAAATTTGTTTTGCCAGCCTCAAATCATACTAAAATATCTAACAACAATTGCATTCAGTTATGATAATCAACATTATGCCTACACATCAACAGCCACTTGCCTTGCTTGGCAACATCACACCTACTCAATTTTTAGCTGAATACTGGCAAAAGAAACCTTTGTTAATTCGCAATGCCATTGCAAATTTCACTGGTTTACTCGATGCCAATGAACTAGCAGGGCTTAGCTGTAAGGAGGATGTGCAGGCGCGGCTGATTAAGCAATCTAAAAGCAAATGGCAGGTGATAGATGGGCCTTTTGATGAGGATTTTTTTAGCAGATTACCGCATGATAAAAAAGAGCATAATTGGACCCTATTAGTGCAAAGTGTGAATCATCACCTGCCTAAAGCTGCAGAGTTATTAGCCAAATTTAACTTTATTCCACACGCTCGTTTAGATGATTTAATGGTAAGTTACGCGCCTGATGGCGGAGGTGTTGGCCCGCATTTTGATTCTTATGACGTATTCTTATTACAAGGCAGCGGTAAGCGTTTATGGCGCGTGTGTGAACAGCAGGATTTAAGCTTAGTCGATGGCGTACCTATTAAAATTTTAAAAAACTTTGTTACCGAGCAAGAGTACATCTTAGAAGCAGGCGATATGCTCTATTTACCACCGCAAGTGGCACACTGGGGTGTTGCAATGGGTGAATGTATGACTTACTCAATTGGTTTTAGAGCCCCAAAAGTAGAAGAGCTCGCTATAGAGTTTTTAAGCTTTATGCAAGATAACCTAGCTTTGCAAGGCTTATATCAAGACCCAAACTTAACTTTGCAAGCGCATCCTAGTGACGTTAGCGATAATATGGTGGCTAGTGTTAGCAATATGCTCAAAACTATTACTTGGGATGATAATGCGGTGGGTGAGTTTTTAGGTCGCTATTTATCAGACCCTAAGCCAGACGTTATATTTGAATTACCACGCAAATTAAGTTTAGAAAAATTCAATCAGCAGCTCATGCAAAAACCTATTTTTCTCGCGCTGAAAAGCAAAATGCTCTGTTATAAAACTGCATGTTTTATCAATGGGGAAAAACTAGATTTACCAGATTCACTTTTTAGTTCCATGCAAAAGCTTGCCGATACAAGGTGTTTATTTGTTAATCATCAATACTTAAATATTGATGATTTAGCCGTGCTCATCCAGTTATTGCATACGCATTATTTATCAGGTTATTTAACATTTAAGCATTAATCATGAGCATCAGCGAATTAATTTCCAACCAAGTGGTGCTTGGTGAACGCAATTATGAAGAGGCAATAAACCTCGTAATAGCGCGTGCAGAAACTGAACTACTCATATTTGATGCCGACTTTTGTCGAGGGGGGTATAACAGTGCTAAGCGCTTTGAATTATTAAAGGCATTTTTGTCTAAAACTACACCGAACAAACTGACTATTGTTCTACTAGATGCAGATTACTTTAATCAATACTGCCCTAGACTTTTTAATTTATTAGAAAATTACAGCCATTTAATGTCCGTATATAAAACAAATCAAGCAGCAAAAATCGCTCAAGATTGTTTTGTAATTGCGGATAAACGGCATGTGATTAGGCGCTTTAATAAAGATCAGGCACGCTTTAAATTTATGTTGGATGATGAGGTGGCGGCGAACCAGCTCAATATGCGTTTTAATGAGTTGCTGCAGGAAACGACTGAAAAAATTTCGCACCAACAATTAGGTCTATAAGCTTAAAGTCATACCAAGAAAAAGGGATACATCATGCTAAAAAAACCACTGAGTTTTGCCTTTTTCTTGATAGTACTTTGTACTTTAGTGCAAGCAGAAACCACTTTCATTATCATTGAACTCAATCATAGAATGGCGCAAGAGTTAGTGCCAACTATCAGGCCTTTGGTTGGCGATAATGGCGTAGTGACTGCTGCAAATAACCAATTATTTATTCGTGCAGATAGAGAGCACATAACAGAAATTCAACAGCTAGTTGCAGCATTAGATGTAGAAAAACACAACCATAAAATATCCGTTAGTTATGATGCCATTAACTCACAACAACAAGACAATACTAGCGTGCAAGGCTCAATCAAGCGCGGCAACATTAGTATTAGCAACTCACGCAAACTACCCAATAACGCTGCGCAAATTCAATTTGAGCAAAATAACACTATAGTGACTCAACAAAACATGCAGTTTGTAAATGTGCTGGATGGCGAGCGCGCATTTGTCAAAACCGGACAAATAGTGCCTTATACGCAGGAGTGGGTTTTGCTTAAGCAACGTTATATTCAAATACAAACGACTACTAACTTTAGAGATATCAGCACAGGCTTTGCCATACGTTTATCAAGCTTAGGCACCAGCAGTAATGAGTTTGAGTTAGAAATTACACCACGTATTGCAGGTTTAAATACTAATGGATTTGTAGATTTTGAAGAGTTAAGTACATCAGTGAGAGTAAGAAAAGGCGAATGGTTTGACCTTGGTGGCACGATGATGAACCGAGACGAGGTAAGCAGAAAAATTTTAAGCACTCAAAGCCAAGCTGGGCAACAATCCAGCACTTTAAAATTAAGCGTAGAAAATTAAATCATCAAACACAATCAATTTTATCTTCAGTAAATATAAGTGAACTTGTATATCATGTTCTATACTAGCTTTAAATTAGTGCATTTTTTATTCTTCGACTCATCTACTTTTACAAAAAAGTACAATAAAGTATGATAAATAAAGAGAAATAATCAACAAAATCAACAAAAATGGTAGTAATTTTCTTAATTGCTGGTAAAATTTATTTACTCGGCCGGCTTTGTTAGCAAGCCGCTAATGATTTCATATTTTTACATCAAGGGATATCAAAATGACACGTTCTGCTCTATTAGTTGCACTATTAGCACTTGCATTAACCGCGTGCGGCGAAAAAACTACTGAAAAAACTACAGTTCCAGAAGCCACTCCAGCTCCAGCTGTAGAAGTTGTTCCAGTTCCAGTTCCAGCTCCAGCTGTAGAAGTTGTTCCAGCTCCAGCTCCAGCTGCTGAAATGCCAGCTGCAGCCCCTGCTGCAACTCCTGCAGAAGAGAAAAAATAATTTTATTGTAAAATAATCTTATCAATAAAAAAGCCGACCTAGGTCGGCTTTTTTATTGTCTATTATTTAGTTTTTATCTAAAAATCTCGTACTACTTTTAATACATTCTATTATTAACTAAAGCTACGCCAATCAAAACCCAATTGCTGATCAGCAATGCCTATCCAACCCAAAGTGCAATTAAGCACTTGGCTTAACGCTTGTTGTGCAAGTAGAGGTGAATTGTTTTTTGCACTTAAATGGGCAGCCACAATATGTTGAAGCTTGGTATTATCCAAATTAGCTAATAATTGTGCAGAACTTGCATTATCTAAATGCCCTAACCTGCTGCCTATCCGCTTTTTAAGTGACCATGCATAAGGCCCATTATCAAGCATCTCTATATCATGGTTACATTCCAATACTAGCGCGTCACAAACGCTTAGAATAGCTTCTATATATGGAGTTGAACTACCAGCATCTGTGAGCACGCCTAACTTATGTTGGCCATTTGTAAAAGTAAATTGCGTGGGTTCTCTCGCATCATGCGGAACAGGATAAGGCGTGATTTGTAGAGCACCAATGGCGAAAACTTGGTGGCTATCAATGACGTTAATTTTAAGATTGGTCGTCATATTATTTGGAATATACCGCTCACACATTTTTAATGTGCCGTGCGTTAACCAAATAGGTGTACTGTACTTAGCCGCAAATTTGAATGCACCTTTTGCATGATCATCATGCTCATGCGTGATTAAAATACCGCTGATACTTTCTGGCTCTAATGTTAATCGCTCCAAGCGCATGATGGTCTCACGCAATCCAAAACCACAGTCCAGCAGCACTCGCGTAGATTTGGTAGCGGGCGAGCGCTCTTCAACGACGAGAGAGTTACCTGCGCTTCCGCTACCTAATGATGCAAAGCGCATAGTGAAATTAATGTATGAATGTGTTCACTATTTAAGCTCTTCGTAAAGCAACGCTAAAATTTTATTGGCTGTGGCTGAACGGTTGGGGCTGGCATCTTTATTTTCAACAGTCACTTTTGATCCATCTGCAGAATCAGCTATCTTAATACTGTATTGTTTAGACTTACCATCGGTAGATTTATCGGGAGTGTCTGCTACTTGATCAGTAGTCTTGTCATTACCCCAAAACTTCAGCGTTTCAAGCAAGCCTTTTTTCTTCTTCTCACCTGTCACCGTATCAATATCTGCGTACCGCACAAAAAAGAGTCCATTTGAACGATCTTTATCTTCAATCACAAAACCTACGCGATCTAATGCTAAACCCACACGACGCCAGCCACGATCAAATCCGTCATCGATAGATAAAGCAGCGCCACCATCAGACTCTTTTAAAAGCTCAGCGTGTTTTGCAACAACTGGCACTGCCGCAATTTGTTTCGCTTTATTAACATCAACACCCAGTTTCACCATTAATCGACGCAATAACTCTACATCTAGTTCATCATCTGTTGCTGTAGCTTCTTTTTTACTAGCATCTGCACGATAGCCTGTTTCAATTTCGCCTAATTGTGTTTGTATTTTATTTTTTCCGTCATCTGGCGCGCTGGATACTGTACGGTGCGTCATATAAATTTCAGTGGTACCAACCACTGCGCCATTATCTAAACGTGTGCGAAATTTACGTCGATCTGCATAACCAGATAATTTATCTAAATATTTATCAAATTTATCTAGCAACTTGCCTTTTTCTTGAATTTTCAAGGCATCAGATTCTATCCACTCAGTTTCCATCACACCAATATCTGGTTGCTCCACACGCACAGCAAAACCTTGGTCTAACCAAAACTCACGAATCACTGGCCACACTTTTTCAGGTGGGGCATTCACTACCAACCATCGTGAATTACCAGCACGCTGCAAGCTCACACCATCAGCGTTAGGTAAGATTTTTTCTACACCAACTTCGCCTCCCTCTTGTCCTTGATTATAGGTATTAAAACTTGTACTACCACCAGGCACTGTATAAGCATCACTAGAGGTGACTGAGGTCAAATCTGGTGGCACTTCTAATGGCTTAGCACGACCCGCACCTTTATAGTCTGGCGCATTATTAACAAATGGGAGAGAATCACAACCCGCTAACGTAATTACCGCTAGAAGAATCATTGGCTTAATCACGAATCGTTTAATACAAATCATTCTATTTTTTCTCACTCTATAATTTTAGTTTCACACTAATATTTATCTTAATATTAGCCTTTATATCAGCTCTGCTGATTTCATTGCCAGACGCAAAGTATCATGATGTTGCGTAGACAGAGCGACCAAAGGCAACCTGATACCCGATTTAATTAAACCCATTTCTTCTAATACCCATTTTAAAGGCGTTGGATTGGCCTCTATAAATAACTTTTGATGCAAGCCAAATAATTTAGCATTAATCGTGCGCGCTGCGATGGCATCACCTTTTATAGCCGCTACACACATTTCGTGCATCAACTTTGGTGCAGCATTAGCAGTCACAGAAATTACGCCATGACCACCTAACAACATCAGCGATAACGCTGTAGCATCATCACCACTATAAATCGCAAAATCTTTCGGGGCGCGCAGCAACAAATCCGTACCACGTTCTATGGCGCCTGTGGCATCTTTAATACCAATAATATTGGTATTTGACGCTAGGCGTAAAGCTGTATCGTTGCTCATATCGCAACAAGTTCTACCTGGTACATTGTATAAAATTTGTGGAATATCGACTGCGGCTGCGACCTCAGAAAAATGCTGATATAGGCCCTCTTGAGTTGGCTTGTTATAATAGGGCGTCACTAACAAACAGGCATCTGCACCTAGCACTTTTGCTTTAGCAGTAAGTTCAATGGCCTCTCTTGTGCAATTGGCGCCAGTCCCAGCGATCACAGGAACACGCTTTGCCACTCGACTCACTGTCTCTTTAATTAAAAGGCAGTGTTCATCCCAATCCACGGTTGGTGATTCACCTGTAGTACCTACAATAACGATGCCATCCGTGCCTGCATTAATGTGAAAATCAATGAGCTGATGTAAAGCGGGTATATCTAAACTGCCATCTTCAAACATTGGGGTGACGATAGCGACGAGACTGCCTTGCAGCATAATAACAAACCTTTAAAAAATAACATTTTTAAGTAACTCAAGTATTTTAACCGAAACTGAACACATAAAGGCAAAGTCATAGTTTTACTCTGGCTATTTACAATATTTAACGATGTGCTTTATAAAAAATTTTATAAAGAAGTTGTGTATTGGATTCGTATGTTTTCTTTGTAAGAATAACAGTCGTTTGCTAGAAGATATAGAGATGTGGATTGATTGTTATATCGCATGGCAAACTAGCAACAGATTTATAGCGTGAGTAAAACGCGGTATAATTTGTATCTAATTGATTAAGCAAATTTAAACACCAGTATGGCAGATCCAATTTTAACGCAAAGCTTCATCTCCATTGTGATTGGCACCGTGTTAGTGAACAATATTGTGCTGGTTAAAATACTCGGACTTTGTCCATTTATGGGCGTTTCTAAAAAACTAGAAGCTTCTATAGGCATGGCTGCAGCCACAGCATTTGTACTCACAATAGGCTCTTGCACTAGTTGGACAATTAATCATTACTTACTCGAACCTAATAGCTTGCAATATTTACGTACGCTATCTTTTATTATTGTAATTGCAGGTGTTGTGCAGTTTACCGAAATGCTGATGGAAAAGAACTTTCCACCGCTCTACCAATCATTGGGGATTTTTTTACCTCTGATTACAACTAATTGTGCAGTATTGGGCATTCCATTACTTAATGCACAAGCTAGCCACGGTTTTATTGAGTCGGCTTTATTTGGTTTTGGTGGTGCGGTAGGCTTTTCTTTAGTTTTAATCCTATTTGCCTCAATGCGTGAGCGTTTAGAGGCCGCTGATGTACCAACCGTATTTAAGGGGTCAGCCATTGCAATGATTACAGCCGCTTTAATGAGTTTAGCTTTTATGGGTTTTGCAGGTTTAGATAGATAAGTAGCAAAGATAAACATCCTCTTTAATTAGACAGCCAGATAGAAACTATAAAAATACTTACGAAAAAATACTCAAAATAGTATGTTTAATACCTTAACCTCACCAATGTTTCTAGCACTATATGTAATGATAGGCCTCGCGCTTGTTTTAGGTGTTGTACTCGGCGTTTCTGCCCTTAAATTCAAGGTAGAAGGTAATCCACTGATCGCCCGAATTGATGCTATTTTACCGCAAACACAATGTGGTCAATGCGGCTATGCTGGCTGCAAACCTTATGCTAAAGCCATTGCGAGCGGTGAAGCAGATATCAACCAATGTCCGCCTGGTGGCGATGCAGGTGCGCGCGCGCTAGCAGATTTGGTGGGAATGGAGTACAAGCCGCTTAATGCTGCCAACGGAGTAGAAAAGCCTAAAGCAGTCGCATTTATTGATGAAAACATCTGTATAGGCTGCACCTTGTGTATCCAAGCCTGCCCTGTAGATGCGATTTTAGGTGCAGCAAAACATATGCATACGATTATTGCCAGCGAGTGCACTGGCTGTGAGTTGTGCTTAGCACCCTGCCCTGTAGATTGCATTACGATGGAGCCGATTGCAGAAAACCCTGACAACTGGAAATGGAAATATCCAGTTTTTCCCATTAAATTAGAAAATAGCCAGCCAAAAAACAGCAATGATGAAAAAAAAGCAGCATGAATGCGATTATTAATTTCTTTAAAAAATTAAATAATACTGCCAGCGCTAGTAGCATTATTCCTAGTGACATTATTCACAGCAGTGAAGTGTTTAAATTTAATGGCGGTGTGCATCCCCCTGAAAACAAAACAGAATCTACACAGCACCCAATTGAAGTGCTTAAACTACCAAAAAAGCTAGTATTACCATTACGCCAACATGTGGGCAATATGCCTAAGATTATTATAGCAGTTGGTGAGCAGGTGTTAAAAGGGCAATTGCTAGCAGAAGCTGAAGGAGCAGTTTCTGCCGCTATCCACGCACCAACTTCAGGCACAGTATCTGCGATTGCAGAAGCCATCATTCCGCATCCATCTGGTTTGCCAGACATCTGCGTAACGCTTATACCTGATGGATTAGATGAGTGGATTGCAAAACCTGTTATGCAAGATTGGCGTAATGCTGACAAAAACACACTAGTCGCAAGTTTACGATTATCTGGCATTGTTGGCTTGGGCGGTGCAACGTTCCCGACCCATATTAAATTGCGTGCTAACGGAAAATCTGGCGTGCATACTCTGGTCATTAATGCCGCGGAGTGTGAGCCTTATATCACTTGTGACGACATGCTGATGCGTGAGCGTGCAGACCAAATTATGCAGGGTATCAGTATCGCCCAACACTTATTAGGCGCAGAAAACTGTGTCATTGGCATTGAAGATAACAAGCCACAAGCGACTGATTCTATGCGCGCAGCTTGTGTTGATATTAAAGGTATCTCAGTCAAAGTTGTCCCTACGCTTTACCCAAGTGGCGATGCAAGACGTTTAATTTATTTATTACTCGGCATCGAAATTCCAAGTGATAAGCGTTCTACAGATGTTGGCATACAAGTATTTAATGTGGCAACCGCTGTCGCTTTATATCGTTTTTTTACGCTCGGTGAACCCTCAATCAGCCGTATTGTATCGATGACTGGCAATGTACAGTCACCACAAAATTTTGAAGTGCTATTTGGCACACCAGTACAAGATTTAATCACGGCAGCGGGTGGTATAAAATCCGGTACTAGCCATTTCATTATGGGTGGTCCTATGATGGGCTTTGACTTGCACTGTTCAGATTTAAATCATTGTGACGTGCCAATTACTAAAGCATCCAATTGCATTATTGCGGCTACACCTAATTTATTTGCCGAGCCGCCACCCGCCATGCCTTGCATACGTTGCGCGCGCTGTGCTGATGTTTGCCCAGTGAGTTTGCAACCACAGGAACTTTACTGGTTTGCCAAGTCCGATAACTTTGAAAAAGCGCGCGATTATCAATTGTTTGACTGCATTGAGTGCGGCGCTTGCTCTTACGTATGCCCGAGTAACATACCCTTAGTGCAGTATTACCGCTACGCAAAAAGTGAAATTATTGCGGCTGCCAAAGCAAAAGAAGCGGCAGATTTAGCACGCGAACGTAACGAATTCAAACTGATGCGTATTGAGCGTGAAAAAATTGAACGCACACAAAAACACGCGCAGCGGGCAAATACAGGTGCAGCAAATATAAACGGAGCAAACATAAGCAAAGCAGAAAAAAATACAGAGAAAAGGAGAGCAACTGTGGAAACCACCGAAATGCTAGCTAAAACGAATACAGTACCACCTTTGGCCAATGATGAAACCAATCAAAGGTCTGCAAATGAGCAAGTTGCTAAAAAACAAGCAGCTATTGCAACCGCCATTGAACGCGTTAAAGCGCTGAAGGCACAAACGAGTAACGACGTAAAAACTAATTCAATAGGCTTATCAACTGCAATTAAAGATGAAAACCTTCAATCTGGCGTTGTTAAAACTGGCACGGTGAAAAATAGCGAAATAACGGAACAAGAAAAACCTAAAAAACAAGCCATCATTGCTGCTGCAATTGAGCGTGCAAAAGCACAAAAAGCCACTGCAATAGCAGAAGGCGATGCCCCAAAAAATACTGAGCCTTCAAGCAAAACCATACAAGCTGAAATAAAAGAAATTGACGCCAGACGAAAAGAGTTCTTACCTAAGCATAAAGAATAATATGCCTAATTCATATGTGAAAAAAAGGTATTACATCATTAAGCCAAACAAAAAGTAGAACAAATAGGAAACACGTGAATCGCTCTCCATACATATCAAACGCGCCAAGCGTGAGTATTATTATGTTTAAAGTCTTGCTAGCACTTGTGCCTAGTATTTTGGCTTATGTTTGGGTTTATGGTGGAGGTATTTTAGTTACACTTAGCCTTGCAACGGTCACCGCACTTAGTACTGAGGCGGCAATGCTCAAAACTCGCAAACGTGCTATCAAACCATTTTTATTTGACTGTAGTGCTGTTGTTACAGCATGGCTTTTAGCTTTAGCTTTGCCGCCTTTGGCCCCTTGGTGGTTAATCGTGGTAGGTACTTTTTTTGCGATTGCCATTTCAAAGCAACTCTATGGCGGCTTGGGTTATAACCCGTTTAATCCCGCTATGGTCGGTTATGCCGTATTACTGATTTCATTTCCTATCATCATGACAAAATGGCCAGCGCCACTTATATTGGCTCAGTCACAGCTAGGCTTTATGGATCAGTTACATTATATTTTTGGCAATGCGTTACCTAATAGCGTAACAATGGATGCTGTCACATCGGCCACGCCACTGGATTATTTAAAGACACAACTCACTTTAAAACATGAAGTACAAAACATCACAGAGTCGCCTATATTCGGCACGCTTGGTGCAAAGGGTGGCGAATATATAGTAGTCGCCTATTTACTTGGCGGCTTATTTTTACTGCAACAACGTATTATCAGTTGGCATTTACCTACGGCTTTTTTGCTAGCACTCGCATTTATTTCTGGTGTGTTTCACTTGGTTAATCCTGCGCAGTTTGCCAGCCCATTATTTCACTTATTTAGTGGTGCAAGTATGCTTTGTGCATTTTTCATTATCACTGATCCTGTAAGCGGCCCAACAACTCCCAAAGGTAAATTATATTTTGCTGCAGGTACGGGCATATTGGTTTACCTCATTCGCGTATATGGTGGGTATCCAGATGGTGTAGCATTTGCAGTCATTTTCATGAACATTTGCGTGCCGCTCATTGATGCCAATACACAACCGCGCGTTTTTGGACATCCCAAATAATCATGGCAAGCACGTTACTAAAACATGCATTAAAAACGGCAGCTACGCTGATTGCGTTCGCGTTAATATGGACGCTGCTCTTAGCGTTAGTGCATAAAAGTACTGAAGCGCCAATAGCGGTTAGCGAGGCAGAGGCACGTTTAAGCTTATTCAGACAAATTTTGCCCGATACTATGCATGATAATGATTTGCTTAAAAATATATTGAAAGTACCGCCCAACCCGCAGCTTGGCAATAAAGAACCAATCGATATTAACATTGCCAAAATAAATAACAAAACCGTGGCTATTATTCTAGAAGTCATTGCACCAGATGGCTATAGCGGCAATATCGAGTTACTGATTGCTATTCGTGCTGATGGCACATTAAGCGGTGTGAGGGTTTTAGCGCATAAAGAAACACCCGGGCTAGGCGATTATATTGATGTAGTACGCGGCAATTGGATTAAACACTTTGATAATGAGTCACTCATCAAAACCCCACCAACACTATGGAAAGTGAAGAAAGATAGTGGGAAATTTGATTATATGGCAGGTGCAACAATCACCCCACGTGCGGTAGTTAAGGCAGTATTTAAAGCGTTGACGTATGCAAAAGAAAATCAAGCGATGCTTTTTGCTGATGCATCAGCCTCGCACTAAAAAGTAACAACAGCAAAGCAAAGTAATTAGGAGAACAAGATGGGCATGTATCAAGACATTTTAAAAAACGGGGTTTGGAAACAAAATACTGGCGTTGTGCAATTACTAGGCCTTTGCCCAACCCTAGCAGTCACCACATCTGCGGTGAACGGGTTAAGCTTAGGCTTGGCAACAGCCATAGTAATGGCCGGCGCGAATGGTTCAGTTTCACCTGTAAGACGTTTTGTACCTGCAGAAATACGTGTGCCCGTGTTTATTTTAGTCATTGCTGCGTTGGTCACGATTATCGATTTATCCATACATGCAGGCTCTAAACCACTGTATGACGCACTGGGGATTTTTATTCCACTCATCGTAGTAAATTGTATTGTATTGGCGCGCGTAGAATCGTTTGCTGCTAAAAATACCTCGCTGCCATCCATGTTAGATGGGTTCTCTATGGGCTTAGGGCTTACGTTGGTACTGGGATTGTTAGGCGGAGTACGCGAAGTTGTTGGCAAGGGTACTTTATTTTCTGGTATCGATTTAGCTTTGGGTGCTTCAGCTAAACAATTCATGATGACGATTCCTGATTATCAAGGTTTCTTACTTGCTGTTCTACCGCCAGGTGCATTTTTGGGTTTAGCTATGCTTATTGCTGGACGCAATTGGTTTGAGTTGCGCAAACTTAATAGACAAGCGGCCAGCAGTGGTGAGAATACGGCAGGGCTAAAACCAAACTTATAGCTACCAACTAAAAACCGTTTTAATAATAAGGCTAATCCAAAAATGAACGCTGCCAAACGTTTAATCATGTTTGAATGTTTGGCAGCCGCCATACAAAATCCCACCACCGAACTTACCCATAACAGTACTTTTGAACTGTTGATTGCCGTCATTTTATCGGCACAGTCAACTGACAAAGGGGTTAATATTGCTACAGCCAAGCTATTTGAAGTAGCCAATACGCCACCAGCGATTTTTGATTTGGGGATTATTGGTTTAGAAAGCTACATTAAAACTATCGGGCTTTATCATAGTAAAGCCAAAAACATCATTGCAACTTGCAAACAGCTGGTAGAACAGCACAATAGCATGGTGCCAAACTCGCGTAATGCACTAGAAAGCTTACCAGGTGTAGGCCGTAAAACAGCCAATGTGATACTTAATACAGCTTTTGGGGAACCAACGATTGCTGTAGATACGCACTTATTTAGATTAGGTAATCGCACCAAGTTGGCCCCTGGCAAAACACCGCTAGAGGTAGAAAAAAACCTCATGAAAAATGTGCCTAAAGTCTACTTAAAAGATGCGCATCATCTTTTAATTCTGCATGGACGCTATACTTGTGTTGCGCGTAACCCTAAATGTAGCGAATGTGTGATTGCTCAGGTGTGTGAGTACAAAGACAAAACCACCCATATAGCCACATATCCATCTGTTACCAGATAATCAGAAAATGACACCAATTAAACAAGCAAGCAAAGTTGCAACGGGTTTAGCAACCGCAAGTAGCACGAAAAAATCAGGTAAAAATATTGCGAGTAGTACCGTACAAAACACTGCGGAATTAGCGGCACAATTAGTGACGCAAGCAATATCCAGTGCTATGCAAAAAGCAGAAATCGGGGTTGCAAGTAGCGTATTGCTATTTTTAACTTCAGAGTTTGCTAACGATCCGCAATCTGCTATTAAGGCGGCCGCAAAAACTGCCAATTGCACACAAATTATTGGCTGCTCAGCCACAGGTATTTTCACAGAAGAAGATTGGGTAATAGATAGCCCTGCCGCTGCTGTGATGATATTTAGCGGTGACATACACTTAAGCAATGTGCGGGAACCGTTGCAAGACCAATTACTGTTAGCCTTGACTGCACCCAATGCCATTAATACAACTTGGCTTAATCATCGCGGTTTGCGTTTTGGTGCTGTATCAGGTGATGCGATTGGACATGGACCTTTTTCGGTATGGGAAAACGGCAAGGGTACAGTTCAAGGTCGCTGCGAAGTTGAGCTCCATAATACTCAAGGTGCAGTTACCGCCAGCCATGGCCTACGTTTTTTGAATATGCCAGAGTTAGTCACATCCTGTATTGAGCATGATATGGTGACATTAAATAAAATATCTGCGCTGCAAAGTTTGCAGATTGCGTGGGAAACACACTATGACAATGCAAACTTGCCTATGCATCAATTGATTGCAGTTTATGCGGATACTCTTGCGCTTATTGAAGACGGAGAATACAACCTAGCCTCACTCATCGCATGTGACGAGGGTGCTGAAACCGTTACATTAGCCAAAGTGCTTACTGAGCAACAATGGTTATGCTGGGCAATTAGAGATGAACAAGCAGCAGCAAAGGATTTTAAATCAACTGCAAACCTATTAGGTATTACCTTAAATAAATTATCTGACACATCTAGCGCGCCCGATTTTGGCTTATTATTTTCTTGCCTAGGGCGCGGTCCATATTTATATGGCGGGCAAGATAAAGATCTACTTATTTTGCGTGAGCTTTATCCCAACATGCCGTTTATTGGTTTTTACGGTAATGGTGAAATAGCCCCTATCAATGGGAAAAATGAGCTCTTGCAATACTCTGCAGTACTAGGATTATTTAAAGAAGATACAGCATCATGAGCTTATTTAACCCGAGTCGTGATCAAGTACGCGAGTTCTTTTTTAATACTTGGCACAAGTTTAAACAAAATCAGCTACTTGAAGGGGTGGAAAAAATTGCCGTGCAAGTGATGCAATCACACCCCGAATACCATGCTATTTTGGGCAATGCCAAGCGCTACATGCAGCAACAATATTTTCCTGAAATTGGTGAAACCAACCCATTTTTGCATATGAGCTTACATATGTCAGTGTTAGAGCAAATCAGCATTAATCAGCCAATCGGAATTACAACCGTCTACCAACAGCTGATTGCCAAACATCAAAATGAATTAGATGCACAACATGAGTTAATTGATTGCTTAGCAGAAACCATTTGGCAAGCGCAGCGTAACCAGCAGCCACTTGATACAGAAAATTACTTATTATTAATGCAGCAAAAAGTCACGCCTCATTAAAACTGAACTAGTCTTCATTACGATATAAAGATTATATACATCAGTAACGCTGTTATATTATTATTTTTAGATTACTAAGCAACTATATGGCACAAAATCTATTAGCTAAAAATCAACATGATTGGCTAAATGCCCACGGCGATTACCTCTATCGCTTTGCTTTAGGTCGTTTGAGCGACCCACACTTGGGGAAGATGTCGTGCAAGAAACTTTTTTAGCTGCGATTAAAAGCCCTAATTTTGCCGAACAATCTGCGCAACGTACTTGGCTAACTGGCATTTTAAAACACAAAATAATCGATTTAATCCGCAAACAAAGCAAAGAACAATCTTTGGAGGACGTTGAGCAAATAGCCTTTGATGAACTAGGCATGGATGAGTCTTTCGATCATACAGGCCATTGGTCAGAAGCCCCAGAAGATTGGGATATCCCTGATAACGCCTTAGAACAAAAGCAATTTTTTTATCTGTTCTACAATCCTGTATGGATAAGTTACCAAAAAAATTAGCTTATTTATTTTTGCTGCGTGATTTACATGAAGATGATAACGAATAAATTTGTAAGGAACTAGATATCAGCCCGACTAATGCTTGGGTGATGTTACATAGAGCCCGTATGGGGTTGAGAAAATGTTTGGAAATAAATGGCTAACTTGAGCTGCAAATTTGTTAGGAAGGTTTAGATACAAAATGATTATTTCTTGTAAATATGCCAGCCAGCTTATTTCTAAATCATTAGATCAACGTTTATCTTTTACTGAAAAATTTAAGTTGCGCCTGCATTTACTCATGTGTGATATGAGCACGCGCTTTAAACAGCAGCTTTTTGCGCTGCACTCAGCCATAAAAAAATTGTTGAATCAAACAGAAAAAGATACGTCTATACAACTACCGCTAGAAGCTAAAGAGCGCATCAAAAAATTGATTGAATCCAATCATAATTAAACTGCGTAGACAAATTAGGTAATCAACTTCTCAATTTAAATTTAATTAAAAAGGAAACATCATGACGACAACTACTAAAGTACTAGCACTAGCTGTTAGCGGTGCATTTGCACTATCAATTGCAGCCACCACCGTTAACGCAGCTTCGAATCCATTCGCTGCAAAGTCACTGTCTTCTGGCTATATGGTGGCAGAAGCTGATACAGAAATGAAAGATAGCAAATGTGGCACAGGCACAGGCAAATGTAGTGCGAGTAAAAAGAAAGCTGAAATGCAGTCAATGGAAAAATCAGATGAAATGAAGCCAATGGAAAAATCAGCTGAAGGTAGCTGCAAAGCTGGCATGAAAATGCAAGATGGATCGTGCAACGCTGACAAAGTAAAATAATACGACCATTGAATAATAGTATTTAAATATTAGCCTGCATCCCGTAATTAGAAACATCGTTGACTAATATGATAAAAACTAGCCTTCAAAAATATAGTATTACAGGTTCTGGACTGGGGCTAAAACGCGAGCTGATATCCCAAATTCAAAAGTTATATGGTCGAGATAAAATAAAAAATATAGATTTTGTAGAAATTGCTCCAGAAAATTGGATAGATGCAGGTGGTAAAACGGCACAAGATTTATCATGGTTTACAGAACGCTACCCTATTGTTTGCCACGGATTATGTCTATCACTTGGTGGCCCAGATCCGCTAAACGAGGCTTTTTTACTGCAAGTAAAATCATTTCTCAAACAACACAATATTTCACTTTATACCGAGCATTTAAGCTACTGTACCGACTTTTATAATGGTCAGCGTGGATATTTGTACGATTTATTACCCATTCCATTCACGGATGAAGCCGTGCATTACGTTGCCAAACGTATCATACGAACGCAAGATATTTTGGAACAACGTATTGCGATAGAAAACACCTCGTTTTACGTTGCAGCGCCTATTTCCACTATGGACGAGCTCACTTTTTTAAATGCTGTATTAAGCGAAGCTGACTGTAATTTACATCTAGACATCAACAATATTTATGTAAATAGCATTAATTTTAGATTTGATGCTCACGCATTTTTGCGGGGACTACCAAAGCAACGCATTGTTTACGGTCATATTGCAGGGCATTTACAAGAGCACGCCAACCTATTAGTAGATACGCATGGCGAAAATGTTATAAATCCAGTTTGGGCTTTACTCGTTGAAGCCTACCAATTATATGGTCAATTTCCCACGCTATTAGAGCGCGATACTCATATTCCACCACTAGAAATACTAATGAATGAAGTCAATAAAATCGCTGAATTGCAAGCAGTTTACGGTAGTGGGTTAGTTAATGACACGCTGTTGACAGACTCAAAACGCTATCAACAAACTGCTTAATATGTCTGAAAACAATGATGATCATGCAATTATGGATTTATTGGATTTTCAACGTTATCAACTAGCTTTTACAAAGCACTTACGCCAACCGAAATCTGCACCAAAACCAGCAAAAGCTTCTGCAAAAGGCATGGCTATTTATACTGAAATTGTATTTAACAATATAGTCAGCTCAGTATCGGCGTGCTTTCCAGTGGCTCAACTCGTGATGGGTAAACGTGCTTGGACAACATTGATACGCGATTTCTTTATTAACTACCAATCACAAACGCCGATTTATAAAGAAGTCCCACAGGAGTTTTTGAAATTTTTAGAAAGCCAACATAAACACACTAGCTTACTGACTAATAAAAATCTTCCACCATTTCTAAGCCAACTCGCTCATTATGAATGGATAGAATTAGCTTTAAGTACCTCTATAATCAAAGAGATAGAAACCACATCGATCAATTTAAAAGATGATTTACTCACAAAAAAACCTGTATTGGTAGAAGTTAGCGCATTGTTAAAGTACGACTACCCCGTTCATAAAATATCTAAAAAATTCAAACCAACACAGCCAGAAGCCACCTTTTTATTGGTGTTTAGAGATATCACTAATAGAGTACAGTTTATTGAGTTAAACGCTGTAACGTTTAGATTATTGCAATTACTTGGACCAAACAAACTCACAGGAAAGCAAGCCCTAACGCAACTTACTAATGAGATTAAGCATCCGGATTTAGATGCTGTAATCGAGTTTGGTACAGATATTTTGCTGGGGTTAAAAGAGCAAGGTGCTATTGTTGGGGTACTAAACTCATAAAACCTGTTGCAACTAAGGGTAAAAGTTTTAATGACTAAAAATATTACCCTCACCCTCATCCTGAGAGCCCAGTATTAGACATTCCAATGCGATGCCTAATACACGTTATTAATTACAACAACACTTTCTCTATCCCACCATTATTCGCTTTATGTACATATTCCTGCATCCAGTTATCGCCAAGAATATGTTTAGCCATCTCAACGACAATGTAGTCCGCTTCTATGCCAGTATCATCGCCATAGCGGGCTAAACCTTGCAAGCAGCTTGGGCAACTTGTGAGTATTTTCACTTGTTGCTCTGGCGCACCTACGGTTAATCCCATTTTGTTCATGCCTTTTTCTAACTCTTCTTGCTTACGCATTTTTACCTGCGTGGCAATATCAGGGCGTGCAGCGGCAAATGTGCCAGACTCACCGCAACAGCGGTCATTGAGCATCACTTCTTGGCCCATCAACTTATTGGTGACCTCCATTGGTTTGTAAGTCTTCATAGGACTGTGACAAGGGTCGTGGTACATATAGCGTGTGCCCGTTACCGTCTGCAAGCGCATGTCTTTTTCCATCAAATACTCATGGATATCCAGCAACCTGCAGCCTGGGAATATCTTCTCAAACTCGTATTTCTGCAGCTGGTCCATACATGTGCCGCAAGACACAATCACGGTTTTGATATCAAGATAATTTAACGTATTGGCAATGCGATGGAACTGCACACGATTTTCTGCGGTAATTTGGCTACCTTTATCATGGTTGCCACTTGATGTTTGCGGATAACCACAACACAAGTAACCAGGTGGCAATACGGTAATTGCACCCACTTCATACAACATCGCTTGAGTTGCTAAGCCCACGTTTGAAAACAAACGCTCTGAACCGCAACCAGGGAAATAAAACACCGCATCAGAATCTTCCGTCACTTTTGCAGGGTTACGGATCACCGGCACCATCGTGTCATCCTCTATACCTAGCATGGCACGTGAGGTTTTTGTTGGCATCGCCTTAGGCATAGGTCGATTAATAAAGTGTATCACTTGCGCTTTAATTTCAGGCTTGCCAACCGTTGCTGGTGGACGTATTTTATTTTTCAAAAGCCCAAATTTCTTCGCTAATTTATTCGCAAAACGCTGTGCTTTATAACCAAAGCCTATCATTACACCACGTAATAGCTTGATAGTCGCAGGGTCTTTAGCGTTAAGAAACGCCATCCCAGCCGCCGTACCCGGGTTAAATTTCTTTTTACCTTGCTCACGTAAAAAGTTACGCATCGCGATAGATACATCACCAAAATCAATATCCACAGGGCATGGATTTAAGCATTTATGGCACACCGTACAATGGTCGGCCACATCATTAAACTCATCAAAATGCTTAATTGAAATGCCACGGCGTGTTTGTTCTTCATACAAAAACGCTTCAATGAGTAATGATGTTGCTAAAATTTTATTGCGTGGGCTGTAAAGCAAGTTTGCGCGCGGCACGTGCGTTGTACACACAGGCTTACACTTACCGCAACGCAAACAATCTGAAATACTATCAGCAATTTCACCAATGGCAGATTGCTCCATAATAATAGACTCTTGCTCAAGCAAGCCAAAACTTGGCGTATAGGCGTTTTCAAGTCCAGAACCCATCATCAGTTTGCCTTTATTAAAGCGCCCTTCGGGATCTACCTTATTTTTATAAACAGCAAAAGTATCGATCGTTTTTTGGTCCAAAAATTCCATTTTGGTGATGCCAATACCGTGCTCACCAGAAATAACACCATTTAAACTTTTAGCTAAATCCATGACACGTGCAACCGCATCATTTGCGGCTTTCATCATCTCGTAATCATCAGAATTTACAGGGATGTTGGTATGCACGTTACCATCACCCGCGTGCATATGCAGTGCAATAAATACACGCCCTTTAAGCACGGTTTTGTGAATGGCATCGAGTTCATTTAAGATTTTTTGATATTCACGACCTGCGAAAATATCAGCTAATGGACGCTTTAATTCACGCTTCCAAGATACCCGTAAATCGTATGATTGTAATGCACGGAATACATTATCATATTGGCTAAAGGCTTTACCAGCATCGCCTAAAATGGTTAAAGGCGAGTCTAAATGATTTAAAATTAAGCTCCAGCGGTTACGCAAATCACGCAATAATTGTAAGCCAATCAGCTGTTTAGATTTTACAGCTTGCGCATCAGAGTTACCCTCTTCATCCACCTGTAGCGGCAAATCACCTTGTAAAAACGTTTCAAGCGCGCTAATTAATTTCAGCTTATTATGGATAGAAAGCTCAATGTTAATCCGCTCAATACCATCTGAATAATCGCCCAAACGTGGTAGTGGAATAACCACATCTTCATTAATTTTAAAGGCATTGGTGTGTTTGGCAATGGCCGCTGTGCGCGCACGGTCTAACCAGAACTTTTTACGTGCTTCAGCTGAAACCGCAACGAAACCTTCGCCATCGCGTTGATTACACAAGCGCACAATGGTTGATGCCGCTTCACCTACTGCATTTTCGTTATCGCTAGCAATATCAGCAATTAATACCATTTTGGGGCGTTGCTGACGCGCTGCCTTAGTCGCGTAACCAACCGCTTTAATATAACGCTCGTCCATGTGCTCCAAACCAGCGAGCAAGACAGTATCTGTACCATCAAGGTAATCTTTGACTTCAACAATCGCTGGTACTGCATTAGACACATTACCAAAAAACTCCATACACACAGTGCGCACATGTTTTGGCATGCGATGCAAAATAAAAGTAGCGCTCGTAATTAAGCCATCACAACCTTCTTTTTGGATACCTGGCAAACCACTTAAAAACTTGTCAGTAACATCTTTTCCGAGTCCCACTTTTCTAAAACTTGTGCCTGGAATTTCTAAAATTTCAGGTGCTGATTGTAAAGTTTTGCCATCAACATCGTAGCGACTCACTTTAAAGCGCGCCAATGGGATATCATGGATCTTGCCTAGATTGTGGTCAAGCCGCTCAACCTCTAACCAAGTTGCATCTGGTGTAACCATGCGCCATGAAGCGAGGTTATCCAATGCAGTACCCCACAACACGGCTTTTTTACCACCTGCATTCATCGCCACGTTACCGCCTATACAACTCGCATCGGCTGAAGTTGGATCGCAAGCGAACTCTAAGCCAGCATCGCTTGCGGCTTCCATTGCACGACGGGTAACCACACCAGCGCCACACTCAATTGTTGCTACTTGGCGTGCAACACCTGGCAGGGTGCGCATTTGTACACCTGTATGTTGATCTAATTTCTCGGTATTGATCACCGCAGACATTTTAGTCAGCGGAATTGCGCCACCCGTGTAACCAGTGCCACCGCCACGCGGAATGATAGTGAGCCCTAACTCAATACAAGCGCGTACCAGTGAGGCAATTTCGCGTTCGGTATCTGGGTTAATTACCACAAATGGATATTCAACGCGCCAATCGGTTGCATCAGTCACGTGAGAAACGCGTGCTAAACCATCGAATTGGATGTTATCTTTACGCGTTAATTTGCTAAGCTTTGCTAATGATTTTTTACGCAAATCATAGGTGTGACGAAACTCCTGTGCGAAAGCCTCAATGGCTTTTTTAGCCGCAGCAACTAATGCCAATACTTTTTCATTGCCACTACTACGCTCATCTATCGCCGCTATACGGTGATGAAGTGCATCCACCAGAGCTTTGCGACGTTTAGGGTTGTCTAGTAAGTCATCCTGCAAATATGGGTTACGTGATACGACCCATAAATCACCAAGCACTTCAAATAGCATTCGTGCAGAACGGCCTGTTTTGCGTTCATCACGTAGCTCATTAAGTGCTTGCCACATGTCTTCACCAAGAAATCGAATGACAATTTCACGGTCAGAGAATGACGTATAGTTATAGGGAATTTCACGCAAGCGCGCGGCGGGTGCAAGCTCTTTCAAGAGCTCAATTTTGAGAGGTGCGTTCATTGAATTGGTATGTTTAGATTCACTAATAAACAATAAATTATTATAACATGTACTAGACAAGCAAATAACGATAAGCGTTCTATGGTTATTGCAGGAAACTTCGTTAGTAGCAAAAAAATACAAGCAATGCTATTGATTAAGTTGATTATCTTATAATATATCACTTTGCAATTTTTAGTATGTACTGACAGATAAATTAAGCTTAACGGAACAAATTGAATGAATGTTTTAACTTTAAAAAAAGTAGCTATACCTCTCGTTATTGTGTGCTTACTCGCGATTTTGGCTTTTTCGCTGTCACAAAAAGAACAAGCACCTAATGTCACTTTTACCACTATAGATGGTAAAAAAATCAGCATGGCATCACTAAAAGGAAAGTTAGTATTAGTTAATTTTTGGGCAACAGATTGCCCAGGGTGCGTGAAAGAAATGCCCGAACTAGTGAATACTTATAAGCAGTACAAAGATAAAGGTTTTGAGCTAATTGCCGTTACCATGCCTTACGACCCACCTGCACAAGTATTAAATTATGCCAAAATGAAAGGTTTACCATTCCCTGTTATGCAAGATGGGTTTGGTGAAATGCAAGAAAAATTTGGCAAAGTGACATTAGTGCCAACCACTTTTATTTTTGACAAAAAAGGTAATTTGTTACGTCATAATATTGGGGAGCTTAATTTTTCACAGTTACACCAACAGATGGACGCAGAATTAGCTAAAACTAATTAGGGAACAATCACGATGCTTTGGATTAAATCGCTACACATTATTTTTATGGTGACATGGTTTTCTGGTTTATTTTACCTGCCAAGACTATATGTCTATCACGCCATGTCGGATGATGTCATAAGCCAGGAACGCTTTAAGATCATGGAGCGTAAACTGTTTTACGGCATTATGACACCAGGCGCCATTCTTACTATATTTTTTGGTGTGTGGTTGTTGCAAGGCTATGGGATGACTGGCGGCTGGTTACATGCTAAATTAACATTGGTATTAGCATTAGTTATTTATCATATTTATTGCGGAAAATTACTAGTAGATTTTAAATATAATCGTAATAAACATGGACATGTGTTTTATCGTTGGCTAAATGAAATGCCCGTGATTGCCTTGATTATTATTGTAATTTTAGTGGAAGTTAAACCTTTTTAACTTAAAATTTTCAGGCAGAACTAATGGACATTCTCAATTCAGACTGGCTGATTAACATGCTAAAAAAATCGAGCAAATCACCGCATGGGAGATTATTAAGCCTGTTTGATATACTAAATGATTTGCTGAGCGCGCCAAATGTAGCAGAAAACCTTCGTAAAAATGCGTCTCCACAATATCAACCTATTTCTAACGATTTAGAGCATTACTTAACCCAACAGGCCGCACTTGCTGGCGCTCAAGAGCCCGCTATGCTGGCACATCAGCTATATTTTATGGTGCTGTCTGCTATTCAAGAGTCCTTAAGGTTAAGTAAATCTGCAAACTTGGCCTTTACGGACTTTTCTGTAAGTTTTAGCCATGCAAAAAATGTGGCAACAGCACTTATCACCGCCCAAACCAAGCAAGAGTTTTATATTAAAAAATCCTCCGCTTACGCCATGGCTGCTAGCATCATTGGTATATGCGTTTTAATGGGTGGGCTATGGTTCACTAGCGAACTAAATTTAGATACTCAAGCAATCATCGCAGCCAATACAAAAACGGCTAAGCCCAATTTAATCAACCTGACTGTGAGCAAGCCCGAAATTGCTAGCCAACTCATTGCCAGCCCAGAAGAAACTGCAGTATTACTTGCTACCCTAGAACAAATGCGTAAAGGTAATTGCCAGTTTCCAGAGGCGTTGCAAATGCCAGACTCTTACAAGGCAATTTACATAGAAAATATTATTGGCGGCAATGTATCAAGCAAAGTTGCTGACCAAAAAATTATTATGCAAATTCTGCAAAAAGTACGTTGCAATTACACACCCATGCTTATGGAAAATTCTAGAAGTTAATAAGGTATTTGGCATGACAATTCACTGTCCCTCATGTAACAAGCGCATTAACCCGCTTAAGGTTAAACCCTACTTTGCATGCGCGATATGCGAGACGGAACTTGAAGGGAGAATTTTTGCGCCCTCGCTCATTGCGTTTGCGATTGCATCACTTATTGATTGGTTAATGGTCGATAGTATTTATGCATATGCTGGATCTGGTTGGTGGCCAGGATTTGCACTTCGCATGCTCATTAATACTGTCATTTATTTTTTTATTAACATGGGGTTGTTAATGATAATGGGGAAAGTAATAGCGGCTAAAGAAAATATTGTAGAAAGTGTAGATTAATATGCATCAATATTTAATCATTCAATAAATAAAAAAAGCTGACTTTAAGTCAGCTTTTTTTATTTGGCACGATAATTTGTTGCTGAAATGCTATTTAGCTTCTAATATTTTTTTGAGGTTTGCTAATCCACCATCGAATACGCCGCTAATTGTGTCTTTAGCTGCTTTATCATCTTGACCAGCACCAGGTGTAGCAGATGGATCTTTACGTTTGAAGTTAGCTGACCAAGTCACCAATGATTTGTTTTTGCCTGCTGATTTAACCGTAATAACAGCTTTATAATCACTTACAGGTAAAACACCACCTGTAATAATGTAAGTCATGGTTTTTTTCTTCGCATCATAAGCTGTTAAAGTTTCGTTAATTTTGCCGCCATCTTGCAATGTGAGTTCACGTTTTGCACCAACTTCGTTATCTTTACCTTCAACGATGTCTGTTTTAGCAACTGCAGGGTGCCATGCTCCCAAATCACCAAAGTTAGCGACTTTTTCCCAAACTGTATCCGCTGAGGCATTAATTTTTACTGATTTGTTAAGATGAATAACGCCATCATGAGCTTGCGCTTGGGCAGTAAAACCTAAAATAGCGACTGATAAAATAGCAAATAATTGTTTCATTTAGTTCTCCAAAAGTTATTTAATTTAACGTCAAATTTTAACATATAAAATATGCTTATTATATTTGCACAGATATACTAGACTGTATTGCATACCGTAAGGTAGCCTGCCTTAATAGAAGTTCAATTTTACTCATTAAACCTAATTTTTAAGGTGGATAACAAAAAAGTATTAATCTCTATATTACACATAAATATACAGGTCTGTATATACAATATTTATAAAAAAAGCTTTATTTACTTTAACATGGTGGTATGATTATTTCATGTCATTACTTAAAGATAAGATTTTGTCAGTTGCTACAGACTTGTTTCAAACAAGAGGTATTAACTCGACAGGGGTTGACACGATTGTCGCTGTAGCTGGCACCACCAAAATGACTTTATATAAATACTTCAATAGCAAAGAAGACTTAATTTTAGAAGTACTTAACAAAGGTCATCAAGATTTTCAAAGTTGGCTTAATGACAAGCTAACAAGTTCTAGCAAAAAACCTTCCGAAAAATTACAAAAATTATTCGACTTTATTGAAGAGTGGGTAACAGCACCCGAGTTTCGCGGCATTGCTTTTATTAAAGCATCTGCTGAGTTTCCTAACGAAGAAAACGCAATTCACAAACTGTCGTCGGACCAGTCACGTGAGTTCAAATTATATATTCACGATTTAGCCGCACAAGCAGGCATTAAAGACGCTGAAGGCTTATCACTGCAATTATCTATGTTGTTTGAAGGTGCGGTGCAAGCAGAACAAATGAAACGTGGGTCTGGTGCCATTAAATATGCAAAAAAAGCAGCGAAAATCTTAATTGATGGTGCACTAAAATAACGTCTTAAAAATTAGTCCTCTGCTAAAACAACATACTAAAAATTTCATTCATTTTTTAAAGTTTAAGTAATTGTTTAAAACTTTATTACTTGCTTGAAAATCCTAGCATTAGCATAATGCTGTTTTAACTCTCGCGCGCCATAAAATTTAACTCATGCATACACTCATCTGCGGTTCACTTGCTTTTGACACCATTATGGTGTTTAAAGACCAATTCAAAAATCATATTTTGCCTGATCAAATTCATAAATTAAGCGTCGCTTTTTATGTACCAGAAATGCGTCGTGAATTTGGTGGAACTGCGGGGAACATTGCTTATAATTTGCAGCTACTTGAAGGTAAGCCGCTTATTATGGCAACGGTGGGTGAAGATTTCTCTAGCTACACAGCATGGCTAAATAGCAACAAACTCAATATAGCCCATATTAAAACTATCCCCAATAGCTTTACTGCCCAAGCCTTTATTACCACTGATTTAGATGATAATCAAATTACTGCATTTCACCCAGGTGCAATGATCGAGTCTCACCAAAACAGTGTTAAAGATACGAAAGATGTATCACTTGCCGTGATTGCACCTGATGGCCGTGAAGGCATGTTTTTACATGCGCAAGAGTGTTTTGAGGCTGATATTGCATTCTTATTTGATCCGGGCCAAGGCTTGCCGATGTTCAATGGTGAAGAGCTTTTACAGTTTATCGACATGGCCACTTATTTAGCTGTCAATGACTACGAAGCGCAAGTATTACAAGATAAAACAGGCTTATCACTTGATGAATTAGCTAAAAAAGTCACTGCACTTATAGTGACACTCGGTGCCAATGGCTCGCATATTTATGCAGATGGTCAACGTTTTGACGTGCCATGCGTTGAGGCAAATGATGTGGTTGACCCTACTGGTTGCGGCGATGCTTATCGTGCTGGGTTACTTTATGGCATTGCAAGCGGCTGGGATTGGCAAACTTGTGGTCGCTTAGCTTCCACAATGGGCGCGATTAAAATTGCCAGCCGTGGCGGGCAAAATCACAAGCCAACCAGAGCTGAAATTGAATATATTTACAGTCAAGCTTTAGTCAATGAAGTAGCAATAGCTGAGAAACTAGCAAATACAATTTAATCAAGTGAAAGTGTGTAAAGTAAGTCATCTAATTATCAATCTATTACGTATGAATTGATGATAGAAATAAAACTAAGGAGTTATAACATGCAAATTAATAAAACATCTTTTTGTAAAGTATTGATAGCCGCTTCATTGGCAACTATGCTGGCAGCCTGTGCAAGCTCAAACTCAGGTAGCGTTTACAATCGTGAAGATGCACGTAAGGTACAAACAGTTAAAACTGGTGTAGTAGAAAGTGTACGCGCAGTTAAGCTCGAAGGTACAAAAAGCCCAATAGGTACGGTAGCAGGCGGCGCGGTCGGTGGCATTGCAGGTAGTTCAGTGGGCGGTGGAAGAGGCAGTGCCATTGCAGCGGTTATAGGTGCTGTTGTTGGTGGGCTTGCTGGCTCTGCGGCAGAAGAAGGTATAACACGTAAAGATGGCGTTGAAATTACAGTCAAAATAGATGGTGGTGCTCTGGTGGCTGTTGTGCAGGAAGCAGATGAAGAGTTCCATGCTGGAGATAAAGTGCGTTTAATTGAACGTGGAAGTACCACTCGCGTTAGCCATTAACTTATTCTAGTTTTAATAAGTATTATAAAAGCCGATAGTTGCAATGCTAGTGGATTTTTTATGTTCTCCACACAAATCATGGTCATGGTTTTATCATTTATTTGACATCAATCCTTCATTAAATTCCCATAAAGTCTTTTTATCTGATTTATGTACATGATAAGGATCGTCAATTATGATCAACAACACATTAGAAAAACGCATTATTACTAAAGAACAATTAGCAAAGGATTTACCCCGCATAAAAAAAATATTGAGCGTGAGCTTAGCACGCAGCGCCTCTGAGATTGCAGAAGCACAACGCCTGCGCTATAAAGTATTTTGTGAAGAGATGGGCGCTGGTAGCATAAATGCCATTGGTTTAGATATTGATGGTTTCGATCAGTTTTGTGATCACTTATTAGTGCGTGATGTTGAAACCCAGCAAGTCATTGGCACTTATCGTATTCTAAGTCCAAAAATGTCAAATGAGGCTGGTGGTTATTACTCAGCTGGTGAGTTTGATATTAGCCGTTTAGACCATTTATTATGCAGCACCGTAGAAGTAGGTCGTGCTTGCGTGCATCAAGATTATCGCAGTGGCGGCACAATTACCATGTTGTGGACTGGACTTGCAAAATACATGCTTACACATAATTACGAGTATATGATAGGTTGCGCTAGCGTACCAATGGCGGATGGCGGCCATGCGGCAGCAACCTTATACCATGTGTTAAAAGATGAATACTTATCGCCACAAGAATATCGTGTATTTGCACATAACCCATTACCTATTGAATCACTCAACCGTAATTTACAAGTCACTTGTCCACCACTGATTAAAGGCTACTTAAGACTCGGCGCGTATATTTGCGGAGCACCTGCATGGGATCCATATTTCAATACAGCAGATATGCTAGTGATGTTGCCATTATCAAGAATCAACCCAAGATACGCTGCACACTTTTTGAAGTAGAATACATTAACCTTTATTTAAAGAGCACCTGATCGTTCAGGTGCTCTTTTTACTACGATTTCTCAGTTTGAGTCATTTCATGGTAAGTTACACCATGTTCAATTAAGCCATCATGTACCTAATGCCACTCAAAAAAACCAATCAAATTACGCGTATTTATCGTATTTTTTTAGTCATATTTCACACGTTAACGGGCTTTATTATTGCTGGATTATTTTTACCCATTGCCACTAAATCGTTAAGAAACTACTTGATTAGCTGGTGGTGTAAAAAATTAATTGGCGCATTTAATATTAAGGTCATTGTCACTAGTGACATTCCGCCTGCTAATTTATCGCACGCAATGATCATTGCTAACCATGTTTCATGGGCAGATATTCATGTACTTAACAGCATTATACCCTTACGTTATGTTGCTAAAGCTGACATCAAAAATTGGCCAGTATTCGGTTTTTTTGCAAAGCAAGTGAACACATTATTTATAGATCGCACTAAAAAACAAGAGGCTATGCGTATTGTAGATATTACGACTGAATGCCTATTAGCTGGCGACCGCTTATGCCTGTTTCCAGAAGGTACCACCACAGATGGCACGACAATCTTGCCATTTAAAAGCAGCTTAATTGAAGCTGCAATCCGCGCCGAAGTGCCAATTTATCCAGTAGCAATTCGGTATACCATGCCCGACGGCAGTAGTAACACAGCGATTGCTTATGCAGGCGATACGACATTAAAAGAGTCTATGCAGAACGCCCTAATGATACAAGAACCTGTGGTTAATATTCACTTTTTAGCCCCTATCATGACTAAAAACCAAGATCGTAGAGCGCTTGCTTTATTGACGCACGAACTCATTGCAAAACAACTACAATTTAAATGATTTTTTGATAGGCGTATCTCGTACATCACTGGGCACTTGAGTCACCGCTTTAGTTTCCAAGCAAAATGCAGTCAGCTGCTTACCCCATAAACAACCTGTATCTAAAGCAAGTACATTGACCTTTTCCATAATGGGTGATGGCTGAGTTGCCAGCGCAGACCAATGGCCAAATATAATAGTGTTGGCTTTGCTTTGCCGCGTTGGAACTTCAAACCATGGCATCAAACCATCAGGAATATCTGCCAACTCGCCCTTAAAAGCAAATTCCATTACTCCATTTTCATCACAAATACGTAATCTAGTCATTGCGTTGGTAATCACTCGTAAGCGATCAAAACCAACTAAATCATCGTGCCATTGATTAGGTAAATTACCGTACATATTAGCTAAAAAATCACGATGATTGCTGCTACGCAATGCAAGCTCAACTTCGGCACCAAGTGCCGATGCCTGTGCAATTGTCCATTGCGGTAAAACTCCAGCATGCACCATAGCGTAAGCTTGCTCTACATGCATCATGGATTGATGACGTAGCCAATTTAATAAATCTGAGCAGTCGGGAGCAGCTAGCAGCGCATCTAATGTATCGCTTCTATGCGGCTTTACAAAACCTTCTGCAACTACTAAAGTGTGTAAATCATGGTTACCTAGCACGGCAGTTACTACATTTTGGTGTACATAACACCAACGTAAAACTTCTAGTGAGCCATTACCACGATTAACTAAATCGCCAACCAGCCATAAGCGATCATGCCCAGTGTTAAAGTTTAAGCGTGCTAGTAGCGCAGTAAATGCGTAATAACAGCCTTGAATATCGCCAATTGCGTAAGTTGCCATATAGTACAGTATAAATTAAAGCGCCTTGCCTAGCTTTAATCAATGAGTTTTAAAGCTAGGCAAGGCGCTTTAATTTATCACTATATGAATTTGGTTTATTTTGCTTTAAAACTAGCGCCTGCCTCATTAGCAATATAAGCACCACTGCCCACTTCTTCGTTTGATAGCCCTGAGTTACTGCCTTTTGCTGTCATCATACGGGTACCATGAATCGCATGATCAACTAACTTATCATAACCTTGCGCAATACGTGGCGCCCATTGATCTTTGCCACTGAGTTTTGGTCCTCCTATCAATGCAGCTCCATGGCACATTGAGCACACAGCTTTGTAAACTTGCTCCCCTTATTTACCTGCTTATGCTACTTTTACAAACTCTTCTTTTTTAATAGACCACTCTTTAGCTGGCTCAGATTTTTCGGCGAATTGTGGCGCTGTAGCTGCCACTTGATCTACAAAACCATCCGATTTTTTGCCACTGGGGCAGCAGCTACTTTTGCAGTTTTTTCTGTTGCTGATTTAGCAGCAACTGGCTGTTCTGTAGCTGCTGTTGCAGTGGACTCAGCTGCTGCTATAGGCGCTGGGGCACCAGCGGCTGGTGCTTTGAAATTAGCGCCAGCCTGATTTGCCATGTAAGCTACCGCGTTTGCAATTTCGCCATCTGTTAAATCTGGATTACCACCTTTAGCAGGCATCATACGGATACCATGAATCGCATGATTGACTAATGTTTCGTAACCTTGCGCAATACGTGGACCCCATTGGCCTTTGTCACCAATTTTTGGCGAACCCATTAAACCAGCGGCATGGCAAGCTGAACAGACCGCTTTTACGACTTCTTCACCACCTTTATCGACATGGGCGCCAGCTGGTGCAGCAGCGACTTCAACAACGGCGACTGGCTTGATACTTTCCTCTACTTTAGCAGCTGCTGTTTCAGGGGCTACAGTTGCAATTTCACTTGCTGGGTGTAAGCCTTTAGCCAACAAAGCGATTAGTAAAGTAAATCCTAAAATACTTCCTGGAATTGCAATCATTAATTGCCAAAAGGTGGAGCCCTTGTAGTGTTTATCGTTGTTACTCATCGCCATCAATTTTCATTAATATGTTAATAGTCTAAATTATACCTAATAGTTAAAGTTCCGTACTAAAAAGCGCACAAAAATGCCTATATTTTGTGCATATACACAATTTTATGCGCTTGTTTGATCAGTAATTATCCTGAACTGACCGTCTCGTTTGTTATAATAGTAAATAATGAAGCGCCCGTAGCTCATTTGGATAGAGTGTCGGTTTCCGAAGCCGAAGGTAGTGGGTTCGACTCCCGCCGGGCGCACCAGGTTTTATTATGAGGCCTATAAGCAATATTCATGAAAGGACATGACCATTGTCTTATGTAAACCAACGCCACTTAAATACGTATCTGCTTACTCACTTAGCATTTAAGCATACGTAACCGATTTGATCAGCTAACAAAAATTAGCTGATTATTTGCTTCAAAAATACCCACTAGCACATGAAATTATCACTGACAAAGCGCTTTACAGCTATGTTTTAGAGGTTAAAAATAAGTTTATGCGAAACGGCTGCGCCGCTCAACAAAGCGCTTTTCGATAGTAAAATACAAATCATTGAACATGCGTTAGTGTTACATACTTCAATTTCACGAGTACAGGGTGTTAAACTTAAAACCAAGCGTGAAATTAGGGTCGCGAGCTTGTTTAAAAATGTTCCTGTTGAGTTTTTAAACATGATTACTGTGCATGAACTGGCACACTTTAAACAGCATGACCATAACAAAGCGTTTTATCAGTTATGTACCAGTATGGAACGTGATTATCATCATTTTGAATTTGATTTAAGGTTGTATTTAACGCATTTGGATTTAAATAAGCAACTGCTGTGGTAATACAGCTTGGATAAAATATTAGGAAGAATTTTGACAAACAATGATGTACTTAGAAGCATTCGCTATATGTTGGATATGAGCGAACCCAAAATGGTCGAAGTTTGGCAATTAGCCGAGATGTCTATTGAACGTGGCGATATTAAAGATTTTTTACGCGATGAAGAAGATGAGCAATATCTGCCATGTGATGATGCGTTAATGATTGCATTTTTAAATGGTTTAGTCACATTTAAGCGTGGTAAAAATGAAAGTTCTCAGCCTTTACCTATAGAAAAAATGAGTAATAATTTAGCGCTCAAAAAATTACGTGTAGCATTTGAATTAAAAGAAGACCAAATGCATGAGGTTTTTGGCAATGCTGATTATGAAATATCAAAACCAGAACTAAGCGCTTTTTTTAGAAAAAAAGGCACTGATAATTATCGCCCTTGTGGCGACCAAGTGCTACGTTACTTTTTAAAAGGTTTAACAATGCATTTAAGAGCCTAGATTAATGAGCATACTTTTGTTCAATGTTGTTACCACTCGATATATTTGTAAACGTTTTAGATGGTTTCTTCTATTTGGGTAAATAACTAAATAAATCGTATTTAAGTTACTCACTAATTTTTAATACTTATTTTAAGGAGCTTAATATGAACAGCAAAATTGCAATAATTACCAGGGCAGCCGCGGTCTTGGTAAAAATACGGCGTTAACATTGGCTAAAAAAGGGGTAGATATCATATTAACCTACCACAGCAAAAAAGCTGAGGCCGATGAAGTCGTCTCATAAATTGAAGAGTTTGGACAAAAAGCAGTGGCATTACAACTTGATGTGACTAATAGCAAATCTTTTGCCGAATTTGCACAACAAGTACAAGCTACACTCAAGCAAATTTGGAATCGTGAACAATTTGAATTTTTGGTCAATAATGCAGGCATAGGTGTACATGCCTCATTTGCCGAAACAACTGAAGAGCAGTTTGATCAAATGGTTAATATGCATCTAAAAGGTGTGTTTTTCCTCACACAAAAATTATTACCGGTAATTGCAAACCAAGGCCGTATCGTGAACATCTCAAGTGGTCTAACGCGCTTTGTATTTCCTGGGTACGCGGCTTATGCCATCATGAAAGGCGGCGTTGAGACCTTAACTAAGTATATGGCTAAAGAGCTGGGCCCACGTGGTATAGGTGTAAATGTTATAGCGCCAGGCGCCATTGAAACTGATTTTGGTGGTGGTGCCGTGCGCGATAATAAAGAGCTTAACCAATTTATTGCCGCACATACTGCGTTAGGTCGTGTTGGTATGCCAGATGATATTGGTGGTGTCGTTGCATCATTATTAGCCGATGATAGCCGCTGGATCAATGCACAGCGCATTGAAGTGTCAGGTGGTATATTTATTTAACATTCTAATTGCTAACTATTATTCAAAATTAGTTAATGAGCCTATCAAAATGAGTTGCTAACCACTGAAAATATCAGCATATCTGATAATTTTGATCATACTGATTAAAGGTATTTGCCATGCAAACAACTATAAAATTTAACCATACAATTAGCGCTATCATTAGTCTTACGTTTGTAATAATTAGCAGCTTATTGCTAAGTGCTTGTGGTGATTTAAGCTACAAACGTGGGGCTAGTTATCAAGATTTAGATAAAGATAAGTTGGCTTGTGCGGCGTCTATTCCACCCAGCAAGCCTGTAGCACATATAAACGAAAAAGAGGCCGCCAAAAATACTGATGAGGTCATTAAACAATGTTTGCAAGCGCGGGGCTGGGCTGTACAAAATTTAGGTGAGTCGCATATGTTAAGTGGTTTACTGTTCACCCTGCCCTCATCAACCAAAGATGCAAGTACAGAAAAAGCGCATCATGTAACACCAAACACCAATGATTTAAGTGCTGGTCAATTAAATACGAGTGAAATGGACAAAAAAGCAGCAGAACCGACTAAAAGCGAAGTATTCGATGATGATCCGTATCAAGTATTTAAAATTAACTCTTGGTGGAAATCGGGCAGTACCGCGAACGCGCTAAAAACTGATATTAATCGATGCGTGGGTAAGCTATGCGAAGCACATAAACCAAGTAGTAGCTATCAAACAGCAACCCGTGGTTTGATTATGTGCATGCAAGAAGAAGGTTGGCGCGCTTGGCGACAGCCTGTTAGTCAAAATTAATAGCGCACCGTAAAAACGCTATCATCTCTTTTATTTTTAAAAATGCTCCAAAAAAAACATCAATCAATAGCTTAACCAATAAGCCAAATAATTAAAACCCTAGCTTTTTCATGCTTGCTAGAAAACTAGCAGGCTTTTCTTACTCTGTTTCAACTATTCATTCGATGTAAATTTTTTGATAATCTTAATTATTTAATACGTATTGTTCGATGCGCTCAAAAGTTGTGCAAGCAAATAATTATTAAGCCAAATAAATATTTACTAAGCTTATAAATAGGTTTAAAAAGAATGGTGAATCAAGCTAAAAAGAATACAGTATTAGCCAAGCAATCTGAGTATTCGGATGCTGAGTTAAGCGCGCGCAAAGATACTAAAAAATACTCATCGTCTACACAGAATAAAATAAGTAATAAATTAGCTATCAACAATATTTTTAAATTAAATACCTCGGTTTACATTTGTATTATTAGTGCTACAAGACTATCTGCAGTGGATTTTTGGGAGAAATCTGCACTAGGTATCTCACTACTACGCATTTCAGAACAACATCAACATCACCAATTTGTGCATTTAGATTTCAACATTGCATTTAATAACAATCTAGGGCTGTCGGAAGTGTTTAATGCCCAAATTGCTAGCGCTGCAGCTCATACAGTTTTGGTGTTTATACATGATGATGTGTGGATAGACGATACGGATTTTATAGCCAATATTATGGCTGGATTATCGGAGTTTGATATAATAGGCATAGTAGGCAATGTGCGCCACTTGCCGCATCAACCAGCGTGGTGTTATATCAACCACCATTTTGTTTGGGATGGCCAAACTAACCTAAGCGGTGAGATAGCGCATGGCAAAAGTGCATTTGGCACCAATACCAAATTTGGTAAAGCACCTAGAGCATGTGCATTACTTGATGGCGTATTTATAGCATCCACCCAACATTGCTTAATAAAAAACAAGGTGTTATTTGATCCACAATTTGACTTTCATTTTTATGACTTAGACTTTTGCCGTACTGCGACTAAAGCTGGGTTAAAGCTAGGCACTTGGCCTATCAGCCTAACGCATCAAGGTATTGGCGATTTTGGCTGCCAAACTTGGCGTGAACGCTACCAACAATATCTTAACAAATGGGAACCCATGGTTGCTGATGCCGATTTAGCAGACTATTTGCAAGAAACTAAGCAATACCATCAGGATTTGCAATTGGCTATTAACAACGTATTACATCTAGCAGCCACTCACGACAAAGCAGGTGAGCTAACGCATGCGATGCAGCTTTATGAAGAAGTAATTGCCATTGCACCTAATCATGCACGGGCTAATTACCAATTAGGCTTGTTAGAAGTTAATAGTCGAGATCTAGATGTTGGATTGCCACATTTAGAGCGTGCAATTCAAAATGCGCCAGACTGCGAACAGTTTTGGGTAACTTACATTGAAACGCTGGTGCAATTTGGTGCTATCAATGAAGCCATAGCAGCGCTAAAGCTAGGCAAACAGCATGGAATCACGCTTGCGACAGCAGATAAAATAGTTACCTCACAATTTGTTACAGACAATGCAAAGTTAGCTGCGCCAGAACACTCACCGCACCAAATAACATTAAAAAAGTTATTAATAGATTTGGTGCATGGTATTCCGCTATTACACAAAACCCAATGTCAGGCATTTTTAAATGTCAGTGAATTTGAAGCGCGAGTAAATCAGCTTTTGGTAGATGGGTTTGAAGATGATGTACTCACACTTATTCATCAAACGATTAAATTTATTAAGGTACATCCTGACCTAGTTGGGCACACTGTTTTTACACCTTACTTTGACCACGTATTGGCTAATATCAATTTAGGCATCTCGCCCATCGTGCCTACACTCAATAAATCAAACAATCTTGTAATTGCTTCTGAACTATATGAGGTTGGAGGGCATAGTAAGGTCGTAATTGATTTATTAAGCCACTTAGATAATCCCGTACTGGTGCTCACAGACATTTATAATCGCAACATTCAAATAGAAGCGGTTAGGCAACTATTAGGTACCGCCATTGATTGCCCAATTCATGTGCTATCAAATACTAGCCTGATTAATAAAAGTGAAGCACTCGCTAAAATAATCAACACGCAGGCAAGGCATGTATTTTTATTAAGCCATCATGATGATAGTGTCGCTATTACCGCTTGCCAAAAAACACTAGATGCACGTTTTTATTTTGTTCATCACGCAGATCACAACCCTGCTTTAGGCAATACAGTTGCACATCTTGAACATGTAGACTTATTTGAATGTAGAGCAGCACAGTGCGCGGATGTACTTAGCAGGCCCACATTGACCTTGCCAATTGCAACAGCAGATTTTGGTAAAAAATCCTTTGCATACCCCATCAAAACTTTTGCTACAGTGACCGCAGGCTCATTTGGAAAGTTCGATAATGCTAGCAGTTTATCCAATCTAGTGATTGCCTGCATGCAAGTAACAGGTGGTCAACATCATCATTTTGGTGATATTCCACACACTCAACTTAAATCTATAGCAGAAGCACTTACTGCAGCGCACATACAAACAAGTGACTTTATATATCATGGTAATGTGCCATCGCTGTGGCAGGCATTGCTTAATATTGATGCCCATATTTACTTAGGATCAGCACCTATAGGTGGGGGTAGAGGTGATATTGAAGCGCAGGGTGTAGGCTATCCATTACTTAGCTATAAAGATCAACTGGGCCCAAAGTTTATTAATATTGGTAACCATCATGCTGACACTATTTACTGGAGTAACTTAGTACAAATGCAGGCTGGGCTTAAGTACATCATGCAAAATCACCTACCATTATCTGCAAGCTCACGCATTTTTTATCAAAAAAACTGCTCAAGTGAGTCATTCAAAAAAACACTCACTAGTCTATGTAATCGGCATTAAATGGTTATCCAACGTTACCAACCGGAATCACCAGAACACTTCGTACAATGGAATCAGTTTGTACGTGAAAGTCGTAATGGCACATTCTTGTTTGATCGTAACTATATGGATTATCACGCAACACGATTTTACGATTTTTCACTTATGGTCATGAGTGAAAACAAATTAATTGCAGTCATACCAGCTAACAGGGTCACAGAAAAAAACGAAGATAATGCAGGCGAAGTTAAAACTATAAATAAACTCATCACACATGGTGGACTCACTTTCGGTGGATTAGTGATGTCAGAAAAACTAGGTGCGGTGCAAGTTTTGGCCATATTTGAACACTTACGAGAATACCTAAGAGATCATGACTTTCAAACGCTTGTATACAAAGCTGTACCGCACATTTATCACCGAGTACCTAGCGAAGATGATATGTACGCGCTGCATCGTTTAGGCGCTAACAAACTGCGTATGGATGTTTCAACCACAATTATGCAGTCGGCACGCTTACCGTTAGCCAAAGGTCGCAAACACGCGATGACTAAAGCGCACAAAGCGCACGTTACTATCAAGCAGACAAATGATTATGCAAGTTTTTGGCAAATACTCACCAGCAATCTGCAAAAGCAGCATGCAACACAGCCTACACATAGCTTAGATGAAATAAGTCTATTAGCAACACGTTTTGGGCAAATTCAGTTATGGATGGCTTATTTGGGCGATAAGCCTGTGGCTGGTGTTGTCATTTATGCATACGATCAAGTAGCCCATACGCAATATATTGCATCTACTGATGAAAGTCGGGAAATCGGTGCTTTAGATATGCTACTAGAGCACTTAATTACAGCTGAGTTTGCACATAAACCGTATGTTAACTTTGGCATTTCTACAACAAATGCAGGGCTTCATTTAAATGCAGGCCTCATTGCACAAAAAGAAATGTTTGGCGGCAGAAGCACTGTTTTGCAGTGGCTAGAATTAAGTTGTATATGAACCAGCTTAAAAAATCAGCAGGCATGCGTGATATTTCAGCTTATGAAATGGCTTATGCCAATAGTAATTTTGAAGCAGTGCAAGCGCATTATCGCAAGCGCTTACTCCTAGACTTACTACACAAACTACAGCCTAAACGCATACTTGAAATTGGTTGCGGCTTAAAAACTTTAGCCATTGATTATGCAGATGCTGAGATTTTTTGTATAGTAGAACCAAGTGATAAATTTGTAAAAAAAGCCAAACAAGATACGAAACACTTACCACAAGTTAACATTGTACAAGGCTTAATAGAAGAGGTTTATGCGCAAATTAGCGATGACTATGACCTCATTTTATTAAGTGGTCTGCTACATGAAGTGCCAGATGCACAACAGTTAATGCAAACTTGTTTTGATCTTTGCACAGCCAACACAGTGATACATATTAACGTACCCAATGCCCAGTCTTTACACCGCTTACTAGGGCTGGAAATGGGTTTAATTGCGAGTACACATGAGCAATCCACCTTACAAAAAACACTACAGCAACCACGTATTTTTGATTTAACTAGTCTCAACCAATTAGCGTTACGCAGCGGCTTTGATGTATTGGAACAAGGTAGTTATTTTGTAAAACCATTTACCCACGCCCAAATGAGCCATCTCCAACAGATCGGATTTTTAACCGAAAGTATACTGGATGGATTATGGAACTTAACAAAACATCTACCCAATGCTGGCTCTGAAATTTATATCAATTTAAAGCAATCGGTAAAAAGATAAGGAATAAAAATGCCTCATCATCATAAGTCACACGCTATTGTTGCCAATACACTTTCAGCCATGGTTGCTGCATTGGAGTTAGCAAAAAAAGGGCATGAAGTCTTGCTGGTTAATCCTGGTGGCCCTTGGGGTGGCTATTTTGCTGGTATTACTTCTGGCGGAAAACTGTTTGATTTAGGTTTAGTCACATTAGAATTTAGCACGTTTTCGGCACAAGCAGGTCACGATGATTTGCTTGAATATAATCCAACACTACGCAATGACGTAGGGCGTTTTTTTGATGTCGTTAAAGCATGGGTAACGCCTCTCGTTAACCTAACAAATATTAGTACGCCACAAATGTTAGTAGGTGGCAAACTGTTTGATGATGTATTAAGTGCCAACGCTTTTCATGCCCTTAAACAACTACCATTTGCAAAATCTATGCGTGATGAAATGGTTTTGTTTAGCGCAAATCCCAACTTGCATGCGCGCTACAAGGCGACTGCAAGAATTTACAATACCTTAGATTACGCAACAGCCTCTATTGCTAATCATGGCTACACATTCCACCACAAACTGATAGCGCCCTACTTAAAAAAAGTACTGGGCATCAACGCCAATGCCATGTTGGCACGTTATCACCGCATCCCTTGGCTACCACTGTATTGGCCAGAAACCTTAAAAAAGGTCTTAAAAGGCGATCATGTAGACTTAGCCCCTACCACTTTCACTTACCCAAAACAAAGTAGCGTAGCCGCACTCACTCAAAAAATTGCAAATTTAGTTAAGCAGAGCCCACTAATTACTAGTGTTCAAAGTCCGGTTTCAGGTATTAAATCTACAGCTGCAGGTTGGTTGCTGACTTTAACTAATGCGCTACCTGTAACTTGCGAGCATTTAGCTTGGGCAGGCTCTCCAGCTTCATTACTACTCGCACTTAATGAAAAACCACAATCTGTAATAGAAAAAAAGGCCGCTTTAGCCTTGCTGTTCTTGCAAATACCCAGCACCTACATCTGCCATAGTGTCAGTGTGCTAAATGTGGTTGATAGCCAGTACAGTATTTATCGTGTAACCAATCAATCTGTATGTGCAGAGTCTGGGGATGCGATAGTACAAATGGTGGTGGAGTTTAATACCGATTATTTTAATGCGACTCATAACATCACAGCAGCACAAACTGATGATGAAATTTACAAGTTATTATTTCAAGAGTTACTAGAAATAGGTGTGCTAAATTCGCTTGAACATATCAGTTTTGCGGAAATTAAGCGCATTCCAAATGGATTTTTAATCCCTGATATAGCTGTCAAAAATGCTTGTGAGCATGATATCTCAATACTTGCAGAGCGCTATCCCGACATTGCAAGAATGGGAATGAGCAGTGGTTTTTTTGTCACCTCATTTAATGACCAAGTTGTACAAGGTTTGCAATACGCTGCTTTGCAAACACAAGTAGGACAACATGCATATGCAACGATTAGCTAATTACCAATAGTAAAAAGCGTGAGGACAAAAATGCCGTTAGAAGAGTGCAGATTAATAGAGTTACCCAAAATACATAACCCACAGGGCAACCTCACGTTTGTAGAAAATAGCGAGCATATTCCCTTTGATATTGAACGTGTTTATTATGTTTATGATGTGCCAGGCGGCGCAGAGCGTGGTGGACACGCCCATAAAGATTTACACCAGCTTATTATTGCGATGTCAGGTAGTTTTGATATCACTCTGGATGATGGGAAAAATAAAAAGACGTTCCATCTTGCCCGCTCGTATTACGGCTTATACGTTTGCCCCATGATTTGGCGCGAGATTGATAATTTCTCCTCTGGCTCAGTGCTTATGGTTTTGGCTTCTAATAAATATACTGAAGATGATTATTACCGTGAATATGATAATTTTATGCGGGCAAGGTGGGTTAAATAGTCTAGCTAAGTTAAATCACCAAACTATTTAGCTTACTTACAACATTAAAAAATATTTGATTCAATCATGACTATTGCACCATCTATCCCATTTTTAGATTTAAAGGCTAGCTACGCAGAACTAGCACCCGAACTAGATGCTGCAATTTTGCGTGCAAGTCGTTCTGGGCGCTATATAGGCGGCGAAGAAGTAGAAGTATTTGAAACTAATTTTGCGGCTTATACAGAAGCTAAGCACTGCGTGAGTGTTGGTAACGGCTTAGATGCGCTCATTTTAGCCTTGCGTGCATTAGATATAGGTATAGGTGATGAGGTGATTGTGCCATCACATACGTTTATTGCAACGTGGTTGGCTGTAAGTGCTGTAGGCGCAACAATTGTCCCTGTTGAGCCATTACCAGGAAGCTATTACTTGGATGCGGCAAGTATCGAATCCTATATCAATCATCGTACCAAGGCTATTTTACCAGTCCATCTATATGGCATACCTGTTGATATTGATGCGATTTGCACACTGGCGAGTGCACATGGCTTAGCTGTTATTGAAGATGCCGCACAAGCACATGGTGCAAAAGTACGTGGTAAACGCATAGGTAGTCACGGTCATATAGTAGCATGGAGTTTTTATCCAGGTAAAAACTTAGGTGCATTAGGCGATGGTGGAGCAATCACTACTAATTATTTGCAATTAGCAAATCGAGTTCGTAACTTGGCTAATTATGGCTCCTCAGTCAAATACTCTAATGATGAGCGCGGCATTAATAGTCGCCTAGATCCGATACAAGCAGCAGTTTTGAATGTAAAGTTAAAGCATTTAGATAGCTGGAATGCACGTCGAACTAGTATTAGTGAGCACTACAAAAATGGTTTAGCTAAGCTCAATATAAACCTGCCACAAGCACCACAATGGGCAGATGCAGTGTGGCATTTATATCCAATTTGCACATCAAACTTAGCGCACGTGCGTGATCAATTGCAAATCAATTTAACTGAAGCTGGCATACATACACAAATTCATTACCCTGTACCTCCGCATCTACAAAAAGCATACCAAGATTTAAACTTTAAGGCTGGCAAGTACCCAATTGCAGAAGGCTATGCGAGCAACTTACTCAGCCTGCCTATTGGTCCACAGCTCGTGATGGATGATGTGGATAAAATTATTTCAGTGCTTAATAGCCAGCAGAATTTAGGTATCACAAACGTGAATAATCAAGTATGCGAGGCTGAATAATGTCAGCTTCTAAAAAAGCGAATCCATATGCTGTTGCTGCAAGCCATTACCAACATGGCGTGAAGTTGTTTGATGACCAGCGCTTAGAACAGAGCCTACCCTATTTTAAAGCCGCATTAGAAGTCGATATTCAAGAACCAAGTTATTGGCTAGCTTATATTACTGTACTAGTTCAGACAGAGCGATTACAGGAGGCACAGCAAGTATTATCTTATGGTTTAGAAGCTGGTTTAGCAGGTGAAAAAGTCGATGCACTGATACAACTAGTAGAAGCCAAACTCGCGATGCTTAGCGCTCTGCAACATGAGCTGATTGTGTTATTTGAAGATAAGCATTACGCAGAGGCTGAGCAGCAAGCACGACTCGCCATAGAAAAATATCCACATTGGCTAATTGGCTGGAAAGTATTAAGTGACACCCTGCTTATTCAGGGCAAAGACGCTCGTGCGCCAGCACAGCAAGCACTACAACTTAATAGTGATGATGCCTATGAGCATTGCTATTACGGTTTAGTACTTAAAAATCAAGGCGACTTAATAGGCGCAGCCCAAGCTTTTGAGCAGGCCATTGCCCTAAAGCCTGATTATGCTGCGGCTTATAATAATTTGGGTATTGTTAAAAAAGACATGGGCGATGTGGCAACGGCATTACTAAACTACCAACAGGCGCTAGCAATTAATCCCAATTACGCCAACTGTTATAGCAACTACTTATTTTGCCTCACTCATTCCGAAAAAGTTGAGCAAAAAGCACTATTTGATGCGCACATAGGCTTTGGCAAACAATATGAAGCACCATTAAAGAAACACTGGCAGCCACATTTAAATGTGCGAAACCCGGATCGACCACTCAATATTGGCTTTATATCAGCAGACTTTAGACAACACTCGGTTGCCTATTTTTTTGAACCACTACTAAACAAGCTTGCAAAGTCAGGCCGTCTAAATTTATATGGGTACTCATCCGGCGTCATTTCGGATGACATTACGTTGAGGATAAAACAGCAGTTTAATCACTGGTTACAAGTAGATACGCTCAGTGATGGTGCACTTGCAGACAAAGTACGTGCTGACCAGATTGATATATTGGTCGATTTATCTGGCCACACAGCCAATAATCGCTTAATTACTTTTGCCCATAAGCCAGCACCTGTGCAAATCAGTTGGCTAGGTTACTTAGCTACTACAGGGCTAAGCGCGATGGATTATTACTTTGCTGATACTTGCTCAATATCTAACCATACATTTAACAAACAAGTATTGAATAAGCAATTTATCGAAAAAATAGTGCGGCTACCGGCAAATGGGCCGTTTATGCCATCAGTATTAGCGCCACACGTTAACGTACTACCTGCCACTAGTAATGGATACATTACATTTGGATGCTTTAATCGACCAAGCAAAATAAGTTTGGGTTCAGTTAAACTATGGTCAGGTTTGCTCCATGCGGTACCAAATTCTAAGATGTTGCTAGGTGATATGCCAGAAGTTGACAGTTATGATCATTTAATCGCATGGTTTGCCGATCAAGGAATAGCGGAAACAAAGTTAATCTTTCACCCACGTAGCCATCTAGCGGATTATCTAAGACTTTATCATCAGGTAGACTTATGCCTAGACACATTTCCATCTAACGGTGTAACTACCACCTGTCACGCCGCATGGATGGGTGTACCTACTTTATGTATCACTGGAAAAACACTTGCTAGCCGCGGCGCAATGGCTGTGATGCAGCATGCTAATTTAAATAACTTTATTGCTCAGAATATTGAGCAATTTATTCAACAAGGTGTGCATTTTTCACAAAATATTGAAATGCTCGAATACGTGCGCAGTACCTTACGCAACCGAATGATGCAAAGCGCATTACTACAACCAGAAATGTTGGCTAACAGCGTGGAACTTGCGTTTAGGCAAGTGTGGGCAACTTGGTGCTCCAATAAATCAATCACTAGCTTTGAGATTAAAGCTTTAGCTGTTAGCAGCTGATTAAAGCTTAAGGTCTAGCAAGCTATTAGATTAATATCATTTATATGAATCAAAAAACTAGGCAGCGTGTGAACAAGTCTGTAATCTGAATGTCATAAATAAACAACCTTAAAAGGTAGTAATAATGAATAATCTGGTATCCCCAAAAGCAACACTTACCGGTATAAATGAGACTTGCATTACCAGCTTAGAACAGCTGGTCGCCAACACTTGCTTTTGCAAATTAAAGCGTGTTTGCCCTGATAAATCAAGCCCAGAATGCATGAAACACCGTAATATTTACCAAGAGTTTAATCAAAGCAGAATGTCCGCTTAAGGGCCTAAAATGAATAAAGACGATTTAAGCCAACAAAAACTCGATAGTATTCACAATAAGCTCACTGAAATTAACCATAACATGCTTAAAGTGTTTTGGATTGTAGCTATGTTTGCTTTGCTCTATTTTGGCTTGATGATTTATTTGCTATTTCTGAGATAACAACATGTCTAATTACACGCTCCCATTATTCCCTTTAAATTTAGTCATCTTCCCAGAGGGGACTTTACCGCTGCGGATTTTTGAAGCGAGATATTTAGACATGATTAAGGCCTGTTTGCGCAATAATACAAACTTTGGTGTTGTGGCCGTGGTTCAGAATCAATCGTCAGATAATTTAAGCCTACCTTTTGCAAAAATGGGGACAAATTTTAGTATAGAAAATGCTGATGTCACAGACCTTGGCATGATAAATATTAGATGTTTGGGGCAACATCGGTTTACTGTGAATTCTGCAATACAACAAGACGATGGCTTGTGGATTGGCCATGTAACTGAGGTAGCTAACGATGCCAGTATGGAAATCCCTGAAGATTTAAAAATGACACAGGAATATATTCAGCAACTGATTACTTCACTTTCACAACAAAAAATTGACGAAGCATTTTTGCCATTTGCTAAACCTTACAAGGTGGATGATTGCGCATGGGTTGCTAATCGCTGGTGCGAAATTCTTAACATACCGCTTATCCAAAAACAACGTTTATTAGAGCTAGATAGTCCATTAGTTAGATTAGAGTTGGTACAGGATTTACTAACGGCTGAATTTGCAAGAAAGTAGCTTTAACTGATTTAATTTAAATTGATTGAATAACCTGCCTTGCTAAATGCACCCCACTCAGCCAAGCACCTTCTACTTTTCCGCCATTTAACCATTCACTACACAAGCCTAATTTAGCTTCATTACTCCAAACACTGCCATGGGTTAACAAGGGCACACTGTTTGCATAACGCCAGCGATGCGCCCTTGCGCTTATGGGTGTTGGCATGTTGGTATTGGTGATTTTTCCTATGTCGTTGAAGGCGGAAATTAAATCTTTCGTTACGCTTTCACTCTCATCCTCAATATGCGCATCACTCCATTCAGTACTTCCATGTAACAACCACGTTTCAGCTGTGCAATTTTTTAAACTATTATTCAATCGCCCAGGCTTTGCACTATTGCGCGCCACCCAGCTTAATGTGTTACCGTTTACAAAAGCGCCATCAAATGGAAGCGCTAAAGATTCTTCATAATGCACCATGAGGGCCCAACAACCACGCATAGTAACGCTATTCGCTATTTCGGTTAATTGGTCATTGATAGGTCTTAATAAAGCTGATGCCTGTGGGGCTGGTATGGCCAACAAAACAATATCAAACACCTCACTCAATCCACCATGTTCTAATGCACTCAATTTAAAGCATGATTCTGCATAGGTAATCTGACTAATGGTTGTTGAGGTGACTAAACTCAACTGGGAAGCTAAAAAGTTTGATGGTGATGTCATACGCGGCGTACCAACATATCGCTTAATGATAGAGACATTAGATGTTAATGTACGGTCTTTGCACTGACCATCTTCAATCACCTTTAATCTCGGATGCCAGATTTGTGCAACACCAGCATTTTGCCAGCGCGCAACTTGAGCTATAAATTCTGCACTGCGCGCCGTGAAATATTGCGCACCATGATCACATTCCCAATGATTGCCATTGCCATCATTTACGACACGTGTACTAATACGTCCAGATGGCCCACGACTTTTATCAAAAATAGTGACTTTTAAACCTGCGTTTTGCAAATAAGTAGCACACGATAATCCAGAAATCCCAGCACCAATGATGGCAATATTCAGATTGCCATGGGGTTTACTTAGTTTGGCCTGCCTTAGCTTGGCATTTATGGGCAATATCATATTTTCAAACCCAACCTTGAAGCCAATGCTTAGTATCTGTTAAATCTCGCCAAGCGAGAGTAAAGCTTCGTTTTGAAAACACTGACTCTAGCTCTACCAAAGTAATGGGGGTATCTAATACTAAGGGCAGAATGAGTTTGGTGACAATAAAGTGCTTTTCTTTATTAGCGGGTACTGTAGATGTCCATTTACTATTTAGTAATTTTTTGGGATTTATTTGCATCACTATTTTCTATCGATATTTTTTGATTACTACTGAATTATGTGGCTCGAACTTTGACTAATTGACTTATTAATACATTTATAGAGAATAAGGCATGCAAAAAGTTGCACTCATTACAGGCGCGGCAGGTGGCTTAGGACAGGCCATGGCTGGGAAGTTAGCTGCGGCTGGCTGGCAACTTATTGTTACCAGTCGTCATGATGAAAATTTAACTAAAGCTTATGGTCATCAACACCTGCAAATTGTTGCTGACTGCAGTAGCGTGGCTGGAGCAAAACACATTATGCAAATCGCATCTGCCAACAACTTAACTCCTACAGCTTTAGCACACTGTGTGGGCAATATTCGTTTAGGTGCATTACATCGTATGAATGAAGTAGACTTTAACGATTGCATGAGCGCCAATTTATTTAGTGCTTTTCATACGTTGGCAGCATTTGTAAGCGGATTACGCGAAGCAAAATCAGGTGGTGTAGCGGTGTTTGTATCATCAGCAGCAGCTAGAATTGGCACACCCAATCACGAAGCTGTTGCAGCTGCAAAAGCTGGGCTAGAAGGTCTAGTTCGTGGTGCTGCCGCAACTTATGCCAGCCAAGGTATCCGCATTAATGCAGTAGCCCCTGGCATTATGGATACACCTGCAACCAATAAAATTTTAGGTAGTGAACTGGCACGCGAAAGTGCAGCTAAACAATACCCAATTGCTGGAATAGGCACAGCGGATGAGTTGGCAGAACTAATGCTATGGTTAATGTCTGACCATGCGGCCAGAGTCACTGGGCAAATATGGTCTTTAGATGCTGGCTTTTCAACATTAAGACCATTGGTAAAATAACTGTTAATTTCTTAACAGCGGCATGCAGTAATGATCTACTAATAAGGCAGCAAAAATAAGAGTGAGGTAAACTATGGAATAAGTAAACGTACGTTTAGCTAAGTCATCTGAATACTTTCTGTAAAGCTTAATCACGTAACCCAAGAAAATACCATTCAAAATAAATGAGGATGCTAAGTAAATAATACCGCTCATTCCTAGCCCGTAAGGCATCAGTGACACAGCGACTAAAATAACGGTGTAGAGCAATATGTGCAATAAAGTAAAAGCTTCACCATGCGTAACTGGCAACATCGGCATGCCGACTTTAGCGTACTCTTCACGGCGATAAAGTGCTAATGCCCAAAAATGTGGCGGTGTCCATGCAAAGATAATTAAAAACATAATTAGCGATTCAGGCGATACCACATTGTTGATTGCTGCCCAGCCCAATATGGGTGGCATTGCGCCAGAAGCACCACCAATCACAATATTCATAGGTGTAGCAGGCTTTAAAAACACTGTGTATATGACTGCATAACCGACAAAAGTAGCCAACGTTAACCACATCGTGAGTGGATTAACCCAAATATATAAAATAGCTAACCCAGCAATGCCTAAAATAGTGGCAAAAATTGCAGTTTGATTCACTGAAAGTTGACCAGTAGGCAAAGGACGACCGCGCGTGCGAGCCATTACGGCATCTATTTTATGTTCAATTAAACAATTAAATGCGGCTGCAGCACCAGATGCAAAAGCAACGCCTAAAGTAGTAGCAATCAGTAACGGCAATGGCACCATATTAGGTGTCCCCATGAACATACCAATGAGCGCTGTAAATACAATTAGCGATGTCACACGTGGCTTGCACAGAGCAAAAAAGTTTTTAAAGCTAACGCTTAAACTTTGTGTTGCGTGGCTGGTAGTTGTACTCATGGACTTACCTTATATTAAAGTGCTGCTATTAAGCTGCCATTGTCTGGCTTGTAATTTTTGATTGATTGTCTGTAGAACTACTAATTCTTGAAAGAGTTATTTTAGAGTTTAGCACTACTACTGCCACCATTAAAAGTGCAGCACCCAAATTGTGAGCAACTGCCAATACTAGAGGTAAATATAAAACCAAATTTGCAATACCTAAACTAATTTGTACTAATAAGAGTATCAATAGTACAAAACCCATGTTCCTGATGACTTGATATCTTAATACAAAAATTGACAAAATTCCTAAATAAATCAGAGTAATTAGAGCACCAATACGGTGTGTCCATTGTATGGTGCTAAGTGCTTGTAAACTTAGTAAATCACCATTGGCAGTTCGCCCTAACTCACGTACTAAATGAAAAGCATTTTTGTAATCTGTTGCAGGCACCCATGCACCGTGACAAGTAGGAAAATCAGTACAAGCTAAAGCAGCATAATTAGTACTAGTCCAACCACCTAAAAAAATCTGTGCAAATAATATAACGAATGAAAATCTTATAAAAAATCTTAATGATGCAGGCGGCATTAGTCTGTTGTTAAAATCTAAACTTATTTTTTTAGATGGATATACACCCCATTGTCTATGCGCTATCCACACTAAAATAGCCAGCGTAAAGATTCCACCCAATAAATGTGCGCTGACGACTACTGGCTTTAGTAGTAAAGTCACAGTCCACATTCCTAGCATCGCTTGAAATGCAATGACGCCAAGCAGCGCACTGGTTAACCAAGGGCTACTTTTCGTATAAGCTTTATTGATCCACGCCAATACAAACAAAGACAACACCAATAAGACTAATGTGCCTGCAAAGTAGCGATGAACCATTTCTTTCCAAGCTTTTCCTGACTCGATAGCAACATGTGGAAAACTGGTTTGTGCATGTTGTATTGCTTCCTCGCTTTGCGGCACTGTTAAAGTACCGTAACAGCCAGGCCAATCTGGGCAGCCTAATCCTGCATCAGAAAGCCTTACATAAGCTCCTAACACTACTAGACATAGCGCTAGAATGGCAGCAATTAGACTAACTTTATTAAAAATAGAGATGGATTTATTCATTATTTATTTACTTGAATTCGTTATTAATAGCATATGAGTAAGGGCTAATTGAGCTAAAACTAACCAGCCCATGAGTATCTCAACAACTGACTAATATCTTTTCTAATATCTTTAGCTAATGAAGAAAAAGGATAACTCATCATGATTTGACCTAATGGATCTACCAAAAAAATTCTGTCAGAACTAACGGCACTTTCTGCGCCAATATTAAACTGCGTAGCTAAATTAGTAAGACTAGTAGCTGGCTGGTCAATAATGAACAACTCAGGATACATTTTTTTATATTTTGCATTATCTAATTGTTCTGTAATAAGAACACGCTGAGCACGTGGCATTTCTTTGTAGAGTGATACATGAATCTGGCGCATGTCATGCAGTTTCGCAGCACAAGCCTGTTCACACTTAGCAGCTACATAAACAATACTCCATTTATCTTTCCAAAAATCCGCTGCGACAGTTTGACCATCACTATGCTTTAATCCACTAGGCATATTGATTAATCTGGCTGGTGTTACTAATTGTCCTAAGCAAGCACCAGTAGATGGCTTCCAATTAAATTTATACATCAAAACCACCACCAAAATAGGCACCAAAAAGAAAATCACCATGGAGATGATGACTAAACGGCCTTTTTTTTGTTGTTCACCATTTAAATTTATGTGAGAAGTTTGATTATTTTGCATATTGACTCTGTTCTGTTAATGATTCGTTGACGGTATATAGAGTGCTTGAGTAATGTTGCTGTTTACTGTGAATGACTATCTTGCTTCTTAATACTCATGTATAAGAAAATGGCAATTGAAGCAATTGCAAACCCAAACCATTGATAAGCGTAGCCCAAATTAGTTGTGATTCTGTCTGTGGGTATTTGCCAGTTTCTTACAAAACCGCCTGCTGTGCTTGTAGTGTCTAAACGAATAATTACGGGTATTATAGTGATAGGTACTGATTGTTTGTACTGTTCCATATCCATGTTTTGCCAAACAGGTTGCCATGCTGCAAGTTGTGATTTATCTACATTAGGTACACGTTTGGCTTCCAAGGTAAATATTTTAGTGCTTGGTACCCAAACCTGCCCCACTACTTCTAGTTTACTGGTAGAGGTCGAAACGCTAGGCAAATCAGTGTGCGTGTCATTACCCAATATCCATCCTCTATCCACTAATACATATTGCGTTGAACCATCAATTTTAAATGGCGTAATCACATGAAAACCAGCTCGCTCATCCTCTACTTGATTGTCCAGCAGTAGTTGGTATTTAGTTTCGTAGTGGCCTGTTACCGCTACTTTTTTATATTTTAATGGCTCGTAACTCTCAAGATGTAAGGGTAGATCTAAGGCTTGACTGATTTTGGCTGTTTGATAAGCCGCTTGCACGACTAATTGTCTCTGCGCTTTTCCATATTGCCAAAATCCCAGCTTAATAAATAATGGAATGCAAATAATAAGGGTGATTACACCTACCAATGTAGGCGTAAATATCCAGTTCTTTATTCTAAATTGCATTGGTTTCTTCATTGATTTTGTTCGGCTGCAGTTGCATAATCATTAGATTGAATTCCCATTCTTTTAGTCTTCATAATTTGGACCTGGTCATGCTAATAAAAATTGCAATCGTCATTATTTTACTCATCATAGTAGGGAGTTTGTTTTCAGGACTTTACTTTTTAGCTAAAGACAAAAGTGGTAGCGAGCGCACAGTCAAGGCGCTAACGGTCCGTATTGCCATATCAATTACTTTATTTACTTTATTGTTAGTCGGTTACTATTTTGGCATTGTTGGCCACCCACATTAAACTTAACAAATACCCACTTCCGCCCTACCACACTCAATAAAAAAGGCGATGCAAATGCATCGCCTTTTTTATTAGTTACGCTACAACCAGTAAACAAATATAAATAAACCTAGCCAAACCACATCAACAAAGTGCCAATACCAAGCAACACCTTCAAAGCCAAAATGATGCTCTGGCGTAAAGTGACCCTTCATACAGCGGATGAGTATAACAATCAACATGATGGTACCTAGTGTGACGTGAAATCCATGAAAACCAGTGAGCATAAAGAAAGTTGCGCCATAAGCTCCCGAGCCAAGTGTCAAACCCATGTGTGTATAAGCCTCATGATACTCAACTGCTTGACAGGCTAAAAATGCAATTCCAAGTGCTACAGTAGCAAACATACCTAAAATAAGTTGAGTACGATTATTTTTGATTAATGCCCAATGTGCCCATGTAATTGTAGCGCCAGAAGTTAGTAACAAACCTGTGTTAATCGCCGCTAAACCCCACGGTTTCATAAACTCCATACCTGCATTCACTTTAAACTCATTACCAAGCACAATACCGCCGGGGCCTTGCGATGGCCATGTGGCTAAAAAGTTTTTATAAGGTGTAATATCGGCGTCATACCCAGCCAAATCAGGGATAGAAATGATGCGCATATAAAAAAGCGTACCAAAAAACGCCATAAAAAAAGCCACTTCAGAACAAATAAAAGTAATCATGCCTATTCTGAAAGACTTATCTTCCCAACCTTTGTATTTATTGGTGAGGCTTTCTGTAATCACAGCACCCATCCACTTAAACACCATGGCAGTAGTAATCACTGCCCCCAAAATCATCATCCACTTACCTGGTGATTGGAGATAGGCTAAATCTTTACTCTTATCAATTGCAACACTAAAGATGAAGCCAGATGCCATCGTGAGTAATCCAACCGATAATATAGAGGGATAAATGCTGCCATGTGGTACGAAATACTGGTTTTCTAAATGACTTGCCATGCGGTAGCTCCCGACTATTTAAAATAGTGCTATTTCAGCACTTAATATTGTTTTTACGAATTTGTTGAAATGGTTTAAAAATTTACTTTTTCTCTTCAACTGCAGGAAAAAATGAATATGATAACGTCATTACTTTTACTTCTGGCGGCAATGCAGGGTCAATAAAAAAACGGAGCGGCATTTCTTTTACCTCACCACCCTTTAAGGTTTGTTTTTGAAAACAGAAGCATTCTATTTTCTTTAAATTTACTGCACCTTCACCTGGCGTTACACTAGGTACAGCTTGACCTGCTAGCTCTTGGCTCGTAATATTTTTTGCTTCGAACAATACCGTGGCAATTTGACCTGGATGTAACGTAATACTAGATTGCTTAGGATAAAAGTTCCAGCCTAGCCCAGACATTACACTACCTACAAACTCAACTGTCACTAGCCTAGTATTGTCCACTTTAGCTTTCGCTATACTAGAAGCAGAATTATCAGTCTTACCATTAAGGCCAGTAATACTGCACATCAAATTGTAAAATGGTACAAGTGCTATAGAAAATGCAATCGCTCCAGCAACAAACCACAACATTTTTAAACCTAATTTTTTATTAGCTAGTTTAAGTTTACTACTGGCTATTTCAGCCTCATTACTTTCAACCGACATGACTTAGTGCCAAATAGTGAATATAGAAGCCACGTACCAAATAATCGCAATTAAACCAAAAATTAAACCAATTTTTTTACTGCGACTTTTTCTTGCTTTATCATCTTGCATTACTCACCTTTGTATCTTGCTTACGCTATATTTATTTACTTTTGAAATGGCTAGGTATCAATTTATTAAATCCAAAAATTAGTACCCAGCTACATTTCTACAACATCAATTAATTAACTGTAGGTTGCTCTGTAAAGCTATGGTATGGCGGTGGTGAAGAAAGTGTCCACTCCAAACCTACTGCACCCTCCCATACTTTATCTGTGGCTTTTTTGCCACCTTTGACGCACATCACAATGTTATAAACAAATAATAGTTGTGAAAAACCAAGTGCGAATGCAGCTATGGTTGAGATTTCATTGAATTCAGTGAATTGAATTGCATAATCTGGAATACGACGTGGCATACCTGCTAGACCTAAGAAGAACTGCGGTATGAATGTCATGTTAAATGCAATCGCAGTTAACCAGAAATGGACCTTACCTAATTTCTCGTTATACATATGACCAGTCATTTTAGGTAGCCAGTAATATACGCCCGCCATAATCCCCATAATGCCACCTGCAAACAGCGTGTAGTGGAAGTGCGCAACAACAAAGTAACTATTGTGGTATTGAGCATCTGCTGCAACATCGGCTAGCACCAAACCAGTAAGGCCACCGATACCGAATAAAATAATCCAACCCACCGCAAACAACATAGGCGTTTCAAACGTCATAGAACCGCGCCACATCGTTTTGATCCAACAGAAGAATAAAACAGCTAACGGGAGTGATATTGCCATGGTGCTGTACATAAAGTAAAGCAAGGCAGGTACTGGCATACCCGCCGTAAAGAAGTGATGCGCCCAAACAACCACTGATAGAGCGCCAATCGCCCATAATGAATAGACTTGCGCTTTGTAGCCATACATAGGTTTACGTGAAAATGTTTGTAAAATTTGTGGAATGAAGCCCCAAACTGGCAATAACAGAATATAAACTTCTGGGTGACCAAAAAACCAGAATAAATGCTGGAACATTATGGGATCACCACCACCAGCTGCACTGAAAAAGTGTGTGCCAAAATGGCGATCTGTTAATAGCATTGTAACTGCACCAGCTAAAACTGGAATAGTAGCCACTAGTAAGAATGCCGTGATTAACCAACCCCATGCAAACATTGGCATTTTCATTAATGTCATGCCAGGCGCGCGCATATTAAACAAAGTCACAATAATGTTAATAGAACCCATTACCGAAGAAATACCGAGTAAGTGAACTGCAAAAATTGCGAAATCAACGCCAATACCACCTTGCACTGAAAGAGGCGGATAAAAAGTCCAACCAGTTGCAATTGCACCATCACCAATACCGAACAAAGCTAACGTAAACGGTAGTGTTAATAAAATAGCTGATGGTGGTAATAACCAGAAGCCCCAGTTATTTAAACGTGGCAAGGCCATGTCTGGCGCACCAATTTGCAATGGAATCATCCAGTTTGCAAAGCCTGTAGCGGCTGGCATTAATGCAGAAAAAATCATGATGAGTGCATGAACACCAATTAGTTGATTATAAAACTCAGGTTTCATTAATTGCAATCCCGGCTGAAACAGTTCAGCACGAATGCCTAAAACCATGGCCCCTCCAACCAAAAACATTATGAGTGAGAAGGTTAAATACATCGTACCAATATCTTTATGGTTAGTGGTAGTTAACCAACGCATAATGCCAGTTGGATGATCGTGATGTTCTTCGTCATGCGTTATCGTTGTTGTACTCATTTAAATCTCCTAAATGCCAGACTAAATTACTGAAAATATGCTTTTATTATAATTAAACTACTTTTTATTACTTAATAAATCAGAAATTACTGACGTGCAGATTTTACTTGAGCAGGTTGTAGTAGATCGCCCACACTATTGCCTAAGGCATTACGTTCGTAAGTAATCACTTCAGCAATTTCATTATCGGTTAAAACGGCTTTCCATGATGGCATAACACCTTTGCCGTTTAATACGCGATCTAAATGGCTATCCTTTAAGTATTTACCATCTGCGCCAAATATTGGTCCATTCGCTACTTTACTACCAGTTAAAGCAGGGAAAGCTGGAGGTAAACCAGCACCTGTTACTTGATGACAAACTGCACAGTTTTTCTCGTACACACCTTTGCCTGCTGTGACTAACTCATCTTTAGTCATCTCTTTGATTTCAGCCGCTTTAGCAATCTCTTCTTTTTTAGCGACAACCCATTTTTGGTACTCCTGCATTGATACGCCTTCAACTACTACAGGCATATAGCCATGGCCTTTGCCGCAAAGCTCTTTACATTGCCCACGATAGGTGCCAGGCTTGAGGATTTGCACCCAAGTCTCACGGATAAAGCCAGGTACAGCAACACGTGATGAACCAAATTGCGGTACCCACCAGTTGTGTAATACATCGGCAGATGTCATTAAAATACGTACTTTTTTACCTACTGGTAACACCAATTTGTTATCAACTTCTAATAAGTAATGTTCGCCTTTAGGCGCTTTATTATCCATTTCATCTTGCGTAGTGGTTAAGTTACTAACAAACTTAATGCCTTTAGCATCGTTTAAAACTTGTTTATCTTCTGCAGACTCGCCTTTGATATTAGCTTCTGCGGCACCTAGATATTCATACTGCCAACGCCATTGTGAGCCAGTGATTTTAATCACCATATTAGAATCATTACGTGTATCTTCCATCATAATCACGCTCTTATAGGCTGGAATACCCATAATAATGAAATCAATTGAAAGCAAAATGGCAAATGGCACTAATGTCCAAAATATTTCACTTTTTTTAGTTAGCGGCTGATCAACATGTGCCACATAACTTTTGCTTTTACGATGTGCAAAAATAGAGTAAATCATAATCGCAAGGACTACCACAAAAATCGCTGTGGTAATTTGCATAAATTCATTATGAACGTGTAGGGTATCTAACGCCATCGGTGTAGCTGGCTCTGGAAAACTCCAACTGTAATCAGCAAAAGCTGGTACCGCTATGATTAATAATAGACCTAGCCCAGTTTTTTTAATTGACTGCATTAACATACTCTCTCCAAAGTCGAACCGCTTTTATGCGTTATTAAATTTTGTAACAATGCCGACCAAGCTAGGTATTCCTAAAGATTAATAACTTTTATTTAATTTTTGCTTCAATTGGCTTGCAAGCAGAATGCGCTGCTCATCATTAATAAAGCGCCTCCCAAACTCCACCTCTTTACCATGCGACCCTATGAACAAAGCCTCTTTACCATCGGCTTGTTTTCGCACACTCACCCTTGCCCAGTAACGCTGAAATTTTTCAACACTAGAGTATTTATAACCATTTGTTTCAATGATGACATCATCATCTAAAATAGTGATACTTTCAAAGTCTGCAGAGTGCAAATGTATGATGTAAAAAGCATATGCAATAGCAACAATTTCTAACCCCGCAAATGGCAATACCATCCAAGCACCTGCAAGCGCGAAACCTATACCAACTAACATCGACATTACTGCTAAACCCATCACCAATCTAATGGTGTTTTTTACAGATAATGAATTATTAGGCATAACCGTTATCTTGAAATCAGTAATAAGGATTGCCATGATTTACCTTCGTGCAAAAGCCAACATTTGTTACAATTCGTAACAAATTTTAAATTAGCATATTTAACGAGGGTTTTCAAGCTTAATTTTGGTGCCGGGAGGGGGAATCGAACCCCCACGTTGTTACCAACGCGGGATTTTGAGTCCCGTGCGTCTACCAATTCCGCCATCCCGGCAATTGACTATACATTCACTGTATAATTGTAACTAACGTGCATTATAGCAAGCTCCGCTAATATTACTAATAGAATATTTACATACTTACAGATGCAAACCCAAGATTTTGATTTTGATTTACCAAGTGCTTTAATCGCACAATATCCAACAACCAAACGCTCTGCTAGCCGAATGCTCCGTTTAAATGGCCAATCAGGTAAGCTACAAGATAGCTTATTTTCAGAACTACCTGATTATTTAGAGGCTGGAGATTTGATGATACTGAACGATACACGTGTAATTAAAGCACGGTTATTCGGCATCAAATCTTCTGGTGGCGCTATAGAGGTGTTAATTGAGCGGGTAATCGATGAGCATCATGCTCTGGCTCAAATACGTGCCTCATGTGCGCCTAAAGCGGGAAACCGTATTATTTTAAGTGATGCCTTTGAAGTGGAGGTTTTAGACCGTGAAGATGATTTGTTTAGATTGCATTTCTTAAATGATACAACAGTATTAGATTTGCTCGAACGCCACGGAGCATTGCCATTACCACCCTATATTGAACATAAAGCTAATGCTAGTGATAATGAACGTTATCAAACAGTATTTTCCAAAAATCTAGGTGCCGTTGCAGCTCCAACCGCTGGATTGCATTTTGACGACCCAATATTAGACTTGCTCAAACAGCGTGGAGTTAATATTGCTTACTTAACTCTGCATGTAGGCGCTGGCACATTTCAACCTGTGCGGGTAGATGATATTTCACAACACAAAATGCATAGTGAACTTTATTCTATCCCTATCGAAACAGTTGAATTGATTAAAAAAACAAAGCTGGCAGGTAAAAAAGTCACTGCTATTGGCACTACTGCCTTACGTGCTTTAGAAAGCGCTGCACAGTTAGGCGAAATAAAAGCCGGCAACAGTGAGACTAATATTTTTATTACGCCAGGCTATCAATTTAGAGTAGTAGATAGGCTATTTACAAACTTTCACCTGCCAAAAAGCACGTTGCTTATGCTAGTTTCTGCATTTGCGGGGTTCGAACATACTAAAAATGCCTATCAGTATGCTATAAACCAACAATATCGTTTTTTTAGCTATGGTGATGCCATGTTGATTGAGAAAAATACTACTCAACCAGCATCAATTGAACAAAGTTAAAGCCTAGTGAGTCTTTGTTAATATTGTTAAGCTTATCGATTAATAAAGTTGGTTACCTCAAAAATTGAATCAAATTACTTAGAAAACTCATTATGCCTTTGATAAAAATCATATCCAAACTATTGATTGCCACCTTTACTTTACTGGCAGCTCAGACTCTATTAGTGCAAAATGCGCTTGCTAAAATCCTACCAGAAGCTACTGTTGGCGTTAAGATTCCGCTAGCAAACAAGCCAACTACCAAGCCAATGACGGTAGCGTATATTCCGCTTTTTAAGCGCTATTACATTGCAGATGGAGGTTTAGCGCCTCAAGCCTCAGAATTTGAATCAGCTACTTCCAAATCGCTTATTCATGCATACAGTGAGGATGGCAAATATCTGCAATCTGTTAAAGCTGGTTATGATAATCGCTCTATTTACTACAACACAAATAGCCATCAACTGGAAACCATTACCTACAATATTTCGAGCGATGCTGGTTTTTCACCTAATACAGGCATTTTCTCTATTGATTTAAATGAAGACGGTACACTCAAAGAGTCATCTAATGATGTTTCTGGTTTCAATCCTGCCTTTGGTCATTCAGGCACGATGCCAACTTACGACCCTGATACAAACCATTACTATGCAAAACAAGGTCGTAGTAATTTAGTATTTGTTGTTGACACAAAAAATCGTGAAAAAGTAGCAGAAATTGCTTTAGATTTAGCCAAAGCAGGAGCGGCTTATGATGATGTCAGCGATTTATACGTTGCATACTCTGGCAGAAAAGGTGAAGAGTTGGTACTGCTTGATATTGATCATAAAGCGGCTTTAGTATTTGATTTAAGCGGTAAATTTGTTGGTAAAAGTGAGCTGCCAAAAACATTAAAATTACATGCTCAAAACCACTATAGCGGCTTAGGTTACGCCAATGATATGTTATTTGTATATAACGAAAATGAAGGTGAGTTTGGTACTTATTACGGATTCAATGTCATTAAATAATGGTGGGGAATTTAATAAAAAGCCGCCATGTTTGAACTGACCCCCAGTAATTGGACAGTTTAATTAGCGGTTTTTTATTTGGTACTTAATTTAGCAGCCACTTTAAACAGCCATTTGGCTATTTAGTTATTTTCTCAAAATACCAGCTAATTTTCCAGAAAGCATACCAAAAATAGCGCCTACTACTGCGTATAAAATCACTAGCAATACTGGATTAGTAAAGTTGGGGGTCATCGACATAGCAGCAGAATTGGTACTTAGCGCATAACAATAATGGCAAACTAGCAAAAATCACCAAGAAAAATACAGTAATAGCGATATAAACAGGTGCCGCAATAAGTGATGGTAGCGCAACAGGATTATGTACAACCAGCGCCAATGCAACGCCAGCTATGAGTGCGCCATAGGACATGCCTACGAAGGTTTTTTTTAATGCGGCACCATCAGCACCTATGTGAAAATAGCAGCCCCACGCAAAAAAGCGAAGCCAAGCCAAACCAGCACCATACCAGCCAATGGTCCTAAAGCTAAAAATGCCCAAACACCACCTAAAACCGCAATACTTAAAGCCAATGCTGATAACTTCGATATACTTATTTCTCCCTGAGTAATAGTAAATAAAGCTTTTTTATTGAGTACACAAGCATTTCAGTCAGTCTAAGCAGTGTTATATTTCAGTTGCTTTTACCAACCAAAACTATCTTGCTACACGCATACTAGTAATATTTTGTGACTTATTACAAGCATATGCACTAAAGGAGGGAGGAAATCAGATTGTTTGCAGAAAACTCAGAATTTTTTAGCAGGATATTGCCAGTTTTTTCGCCATGCACCAACGACGAGATTTGGGTATTGTGGCTGGCCAAGACTACCATTGTAACGACCAAGCGCACGATATAAATCACCATGTTCTATTTCCAAATAGTGCCTTAGAATAGTGCAGCCATAGCGTAAATTGAGTCTTAGATAGAATAAATTATGATCTGTCGCACCAATACTGCGCACCCAAAATGGCATAACTTGCATATAACCACGCGCACCTACGGAAGATACTGCGTATTTTTTAAAGCCACTTTCCACTTGAATTAAACCCAAAACTAACTGCGGATCTAAACCAGCGCGTGAAGCTTCGTATTGAACACTTTGCAGAAACTCTATGCGATAGTCATTATTAGTAATACGCTTTTTTAGTCGACTAGACATGTCATACAACCATGTTTCACCTTCTACATCACTTGCAAAAACAAGGCGCGGAGCAGCACGATCGCTAATCGATTTTTGCATCAATGCTTTAACGCTATTTGACAGCGGCTCTTCTTTTTGCCCGCCTGCGTAAACTAGGTTTACGGTAAAAATAAGACTTAGCAATATAAGATATTTGTATAAATACATTGTTTAAATATAGAGTTAATAATCAGTCAATTATTGTAGATTGGTTGAAATTACTTCTAAGCGCAGATTAGCGCACAATTGTGCTGTCAAATGTGCCCTTAAACAGGCTTAAATACTTTTAAATTTTGCTGATTTTATTTTGCAAAAACGTAAGCACTTCATTCAAATGTATATTTTGTGCTGAAGTATCTATGCGGCCTTTATATTCCACATTACCCTCAGCTAAACCACGCTCACCAATCACAATCCGATGTGGAATACCAATTAAGTCCATTTCCGCAAACATCACACCAGGGCGTTCACCGCGATCATCCAGCAACACCTCAATGCCAGCCACTTGTAACAACTCATATAGATTTGTTGCAGCTGCTCTAACAGCATCAGATTTATCCATGCCAATTGGGCAAATCACTACGCTGAATGGTGCCATGCTGATAGGGAAAATAATGCCTTTTTCATCGTTGCCCTGCTCTATTGTTGCACCGACAATTCTTGATACACCAATCCCATAACAGCCCATCTCCATCGCTTGCGAAGCACCGTTTTCATCTAAGTAAGTCGCACTCATGGCTTCTGAATATTTAGTACGCAATTGAAAAATATGTCCTACTTCGATACCACGACATAATGAAAGCACACCTTTTCCATCTGGGCTAATATCACCTTCTACTACGTTGCGAATATCTGCCACTAAATGCGGCTCAGGTAAATCACGGCCAAAATTCACGCCTGCTAAGTGATATTTAGGCTTATTTGCACCACAAATAAAATCGCTAGATGCTGCTATTCCACGGTCTGCAATTACTCTAGTTTCTGGCTTTAAACCCACCGGGCCTAAAAAACCTGCTGGGCAATTAAAGTAACTCTTAATTTCATCTGCATTAGCGAATCTAAAATCTGCTAAGCCTACAATTTTATTTGCTTTAATTTCGTTCAGCGTATGGTCACCACGCAGTAACAAAATAGTGAATATTTCCACGCCCATTTCATCTTTAGCCATCACCGCGAGTAACTTCATCGTTCGGCTTAAAGGTACTTGCAGCAACGCAGCTACTTGCTCACAAGTTGTTTGTTTTGGCGTTTCTACGTCACGCATTGTTTCTGCTGGTGCTGCACGAGTTTGTAGTGGCGCAACCGCTTCAGCTAGCTCCACATTAGCCGCATAATCAGAGTTTTCACAATATGCCAACGCATCTTCACCACTATCGGCCAACACATGAAACTCATGCGATCCATCGCCGCCAATAGCACCAGTATCTGCGCGTACGGCACGGAACTTTAATCCCAAACGATTAAATACTTTTTGATAAGCTTGATACATACCATGGTAAGTGACTTCTAGCGACTCTTTACTGGTATGAAAAGAGTAAGCGTCTTTCATCATAAATTCGCGTGCGCGCATTACGCCAAAACGTGGGCGAATTTCATCGCGGAATTTAGTCTGGATTTGATAAAAATTAAGTGGCAATTGCTTGTAGCTGCGAATTTCCTTGCGCGCAATATCGGTAATTACTTCTTCGTGCGTTGGGCCAAAGCAAAAATCACGTTCATGCCTATCACTAATTTTAAGCATTTGTGGTCCAAAAACTGCCCAACGACCTGTCTCCTCCCAAAGCTCTTTAGGTTGCACGGCGGGCATCAACAACTCTAATGCACCGGCTTTATTCATTTCATCACGCACAATCGCCTCTACTTTACGCAGCACTCGCAAACCTAAAGGCATCCAGGTATATAAACCAGCACCTAAACGTTTTATCAAACCTGCTCGCACCATAAGGATATGGCTAGGAAGTTCGGCATCAATTGGGGCTTCTTTTTGGGTACTAATAAAAAATTGTGAGGCGCGCATAACTGCTTGTAACCTAAGTTTAGAATAATTTAAGGGTTGAATTCTAAGCGGATAAAATTATAAGTAAAGTACTGAGTGACGACAAAAGCTTTTCTAGTCAGGATTTAAGTGCTACTTTTACTTCCGAGAGGATAAAATATTAAGGCATAGCAATATCTCCACTAAACTTTTTTAAATTTTAATTATCTTTAAACAAGCGCTTAAGGTTCATTTAGTGCGGCTTACCGATTGGACTATCAGATGGTTTATAGCCGGATTCCACAAAGCAAATGTCCCTATTGTCGCAGGATGTCCGTTGTCGTAAAACCAGGAATCTACCGCATAACGCTCACCTGTTTTAACTTTACGAATTACTGCTGTAGTATGCTGCCTGCCTGTTGCAACAGGCGCATATAGGTAGTGGAATTGGTTGCTTCATCATTGCAATCTAACTGCCCAGGGTAAGCGGAGTTGTTAAATGTGCCTGCCTTATCTTCTGATATACCAGTTTTTTTGCCAACGATGGTTTCTAATACGCCTATAGCAAGCGCTATATTTCTGCGTTATAACTCTGCGCTATTTGGAAGGCTGATAGCTGAAAGACTAGTAGCGCTTTTAGAAAAAATGTCAGCTACTGATTGCCATTCAGCAACACTCGTCGGTACTAAGCTCACTGTTTCACCATCACCCCAGCAAATATTAAAATGCACCCAGCTTGGTGTTACATGAAAAACAGCAGACATGGCCAGTAAATCGGCTATGGCAACCTGACTGCAAGCCAATAAATTAACAGCAAAACCCAATTTTAAACTGGTTTTAAGGATCAGGTTAGGTAAAAGCCGCGTTAAATGATGAGCGGCGCATTGGGCAGCTCGTTACGTAAGGATTTTTGATTACTCAAAACAGGGAAGTGCTGAATTAATGCCTCGCCAACTAGCGTGATTCCCTGCAACGCTCCAGCTTCAAACTCGCCCGCACGGAAATATTTTTCCATCACTTGGCATATCGCTTCCCAACCTGCATGCCCAATTCGCTGGTGTATTGCTCTGTCCGCTAGTATTTCTACATCGCGATCTGCCAAACAGACATAAATCAAAATACCGTTATTGTGTTCGGTATCCCATACACCAAGTTGAGAAAACAATTCAAAAGCCCGTTTTTTAGGTGTTTTATTCAATAAAACTTCTAGGGGATGTAAATCTGCTTCAATGACAAATCTAATTTCACCTAAGTGTTTATCTTCACTTACTTTAATTGCGTGCTCAATTGCTTTGAGTGTGCTGGATGTAAAATAGCGACCTACATGCCAAGGGGTACTGAATAAATGGCTAAAAAAGCGTTTAATCCGCATGTATAGACGAGATGTGCGCATTAGTTTTCACCTCTGTTAATTAGTACATTAGCAATCAGCCCATCACCAATCACCTGAGGCTCCGCCACCGCCAAAATCTCCACCGCCGCTGCTAAAACCGCTGCCGCCACTAGAGCCACCGCCGAATCCGCCGCCATAATAAGCACCGCCGCGTCCGCCGCCACTGAATAAAGCGGGAATAAATAATGTAAAAATAAAACCTAAAAACCCTACCAACAGCGATGTACCCACTGCGCCAGCCAATAACCATGTGAGTGAGCCCACAACACCGCCAGTAGTTGCCGAACCCAAAAATCGCCCAAAAACCTTAGATAAAAAAGCACCTACTACTAAGCATCCTACAATAAAAAATGCCAGTTGATTCTCAAAACTCATGCCGATATTGGCAGCCTGTTTAGGGGGCGGTGGCAAATCTTCACCCGAAATAAGGCTAATAATTTTATCAATACCAGCATTTAAGCCGCCATTCATATCGCCCTGTTTAAGTAGCGGTGCAATATTCTCGGCAATGATGCGTCTGGCATATATGTCAGGAATCGCCCCTTCTAAGCCACGCCCTATTTCAATACGTAATTTATGGTCATTTTTAGCCACTAAAAGAATCACGCCATCGCCCACACTTTTCCGACCAATTTTCCATGTATCCGCAAGGCGGATTGAATACTGTGAAATGTCATCAGGCTGGGTAGTAGGCAAAATCAATACGGCAATTTGACTGCCTTTAGTTTGCTCAAATGCTTGTAGTTTACTTTCTAGGGCACTTACTTGCTCGGCTGCTAGCGTACTAGTTAAGTCAGTGACACGCTGTGTGAGGGGAGGAATTGCAATTTCGTCAGTAGCTGCAGCGCTAGCGCTTGAAATAACAGGGTTGACACTAAGCAATGCTATCAGCCCTAGAAACAGTGCAAACAACACACCTAGCCGACAAAGTGTGTATTTAATGCGATTCATGCAGTCATTAAACAATTAACTAAAGCTTAGTTTTAAAGTTTGGCCGTTATTGACCAAAGTCTACTTTAGGCGCACTTGAAATTGCTTTTTCATTTTCTACGGTAAAAGATGGTTTAGTTTTATAGCCAAACATCATGGCAGTGAGATTATTAGGGAATGAACGCACAGCCACGTTGTAGTCTTTAATGGTTGCAATATAGCGATTACGCGCAACGGTTACTCTATTTTCAGTACCTTCTAATTGGGCTTGTAAATCTCTAAACCCTTGGTCTGCCTTGAGTTGGGGATAATTTTCAGAAACAGCCAGCAACCTTGAAAGCGCTGAAGTCATTTGGCCTTGAGCTGCTTGGAACTTAGCAAAAGCCGCCTCATCGTTAACCAATTCTGGTGTGGCTTGAATACTACCTACGCGCGCGCGCGCATCTGCGACTTCTTTAAACACTTTTTCTTCATGCTTTGCGTACCCTTGCACAGTACTCACTAAGTTTGGCACCAAATCTGCACGGCGTTGATATTGATTTAATACCTCAGACCAGCTCGCTTTTGATTCTTCATCTAAACCTTGAAATTGATTGTAGCCACAGCCACTCAAGCCTAAAGTTGAAGTGACAACTAAAGCGACCAGCATTAATTTTAATAAAAGTTTATGCATGTTCATTCCTTTAAATAATTTAATACAAATATTGCGCCTAATTCGTTAAATTCAAGCCTACATCATAGCGCTAGTTCTTTTGTATCACCTGCATGGCTAAGCGCAAATCATCCCACGCTTTGGCTTTATTAGGTAAACGTTGCAATAGTTCAGTAGGATGATAAGTGACAATAACGGGCATGTTGTTACCCATGATCAATGGTTGCTGATGTTGATTTAGGCGTAATACATCAAAACTCACATTATTACCTAGCAAAACTTGCGCAGCCACAATTCCAAAAACAATGATTATTTTCGTCTGGTATTCCGCAAGTTGAGCAGCTTTAACTTGGCTAATATTTATACCAGTATCTGCACTTATTTTCACCGAAATTGCACGCAACATATTTTGTAGTAAGGTTTCGGATTCTGTATTCCCAGCCATACTTTCCAGTATGAATAACCAGTTGGCATCTTCACTTACTAATAAGCGCATAGTGGGCAATAGCTCTGGCTGAACCATTTCAGTCACTAATTGGGCAGTCTCTGCAGTTTCACCCTTGAGCTCTATTATTTCAGTCTGAGGCTCTATGATTTCCGTCTTAGGCGTAAGAGTAAGAACTTCAACAGCTAAAGCCTCAGTGGGAGCATATATTGGCTTAACAATTAAAACAGGTGAGCGTAAACGCCATACAGGTAACAACTCAAGCTCACGTAATACATCTTCTCTTGTTACGTTCATAGATTAATATTCTTAAGGGCTAACCCCATTAAAACGGCATCTTCACGACCATTATGCAGGGGATAATATTTTCGGCGAATAGCCATCTCATTAAACCCTACGCTTTCATATAAACCTATCGCAGAAGTATTAGATGCGCGCACTTCTAAAAAAATATTAACCGCACCTTGTCCTCGAGCTTTATCCAGCATGTGTTGCAACATTAGTTTACCAAGCCCCTGTTTCTGATGAGTTGTAGCCACGCTGATATTTAACAAGTGCGCTTCATCTATCACCATCATCATAAAAGCATAGCCAATAATATTTGTATTTTCGCATAACAACCAAGCGCTATAGCCTGAGTTGAGCGAATCGCTAAAATTACCACGCGACCAAGGGTGTGAATAAAGCGTCGACTCAATCAACATAACCGCGTCTAAGTCCGCCATACTCATCGGACGTAACTCAGCTTGTGCAATATTTGGCGAAGTTTTTAGCGTATTTTTAAAACTAGTACTCATTTACGTGGCTGTCCATTAGTTTTAACCAGCAAAGCGCGTTCAGCAGTTTTTAATGCAACCTTATTGCGAATGTAAATTGGCGTTGCTTCGTGAGCAACTTGTCCTAATCCAGCTTCAAATAAAGGCGTTGCAATCGTCAATATTGAAGATGCTGTAGGCAATGCACTGGGCAAACTTGCTTTCAATTGCGATTCATAAATTGCACCTAATTGCTCGCCATAAGTTAACCATCCGCTGCCCGCCCCAACCCAATCGTCACCGGTTACCAAGGGAGCATCATATGGTTTAAATAGACCAGATGCACTAGTTTCTTGCCAAACACCATCGCATTTTTCAAAAGCTGCGTGGTAAATCTCGCCCATACGTGCATCTAAGCAAGCAATCACCTTACTTGCAGCACTTTCTTTCAAGCTGAACTCTGCCAAAACCAATAACGTATTCACACCAACCACAGGTAAATTTGCACCGAATGCTAAGCCCTGTGACACACCACAGGCAATGCGTACACCCGTAAATGAACCCGGGCCTGCACCAAAAGCAATGCCATCTAAGTCAGTCAATTCGATATTTGCCTCATCCAGTAAAGCACGTATTTGCGGCAAAATTTTCTGCGAATGACTTTGTCCAGCAAGTTCATCGTAACGCAAGATGGTCTCGCCTAGCTTTAAAGCTAAGGAGAGATATTCGGTAGAGGTATCTAGTGCAAGAATATGCATAAAAGTTAGGTATAAAAATTTAAACCGTATTTTGCCACACTCGCCGCACTGGGATTGCATAAATCAATATGCTAAAGTGATTAACATTGATTTTTTTGATATAAACACAAAATGCAAGATGCTATCCAAAGCTTTGATATTCGCGATTGGAAACCCAATTTAACAGCGGCTGAGACAGAGAAAGTTGCGTTAAATTTAGAACAAGGTGCAGTCATTCACCTACCTACACTTGGTTTTTCAATGACAAATGATGAGCAAAAGTTTTATTCACCAAGCTGGTTAAATGGGCAGCGTAAAAATATTAGTTTGGAAGGTTTGAATGTACGCGGTGCAACTGGTTCAATAAATGATTTAACACAAATGGCATCGATGATTACACGCTATGCACATCAAGCAACGCAGCTAATAATCACGTTATTTCCAAATTACGCATTGTATCTAAATACCGCTCGCACTAGCTACCGACCAAATATGGTGGGTGCAGTTGCCGCGCGTTCTTGGAAAAAAGATGACTCACGATTACATGTAGATGCGTTTCCATCAAGGCCTAATCATGGTGAGCGTATTCTGCGCGTATTTACTAATGTTAATCCGGAGAATGTCTCAAGAGTATGGCGTGTAGGTGAAGCATTTGAGCAAGCCGCGCAGCATTTCTTACCTAACATTAAACCCCCCGTGCCATTCTCAGCAAGCCTGTTAAGTGCAATTGGCATTACCAAACGCAAACGCAGTGAGTACGACCACATTATGTTGCATCTTCATGACCATATGAAAGCGGACTTAGACTATCAAAAAAACACACAGCAACAAGCGGTCAATTTCGCGCCAGGCAGCACATGGATTTGCTTTTCAGACCAAGTATTACATGCCGCAATGAGCGGGCAATACATGTTTGAACAGACCTTTCACTTACCCATTGCAGGACAATATCACTCTGAGTTTTCACCACTACATGTGCTGGAAAAATTACAGAAACGACAATTAGTTAAACGCTAAAAAAATGACAGTTAGCTAGTATTTATCTTCTGACCTAACCCGACCACGCATTGATTTAATGCCAGACCTAACCGCTTTACCGGCCAGCCTGCTCTGCCTTGCGCCCCAACTCGGCTTAGTCGCATAACGTGTAGCATGCACCACAGTAGCAGCGGCTATCCACTCATGCAAGCGCTTAATTGCATCTTTTTTATTGGCCTCTTGAGTACGATATTGCTGCGCCTTGATGACTAACACTCCTTCATCAGTAATGCGATTATCTTTTAATGCCAATAACCGCTCCTTAACACCTTCATTTAAGCTAGACGCACTAATATCAAACCGCAAATGAATCGCACTAGAAACTTTATTCACATTTTGACCACCTGCACCTTGCGCACGGATGGCAGTAAGTTGGTAGTCAACGTCGGGGATAATGATATTCATCATGATATTTAATCTATCAAATGATGCTCAAAAAAAGCCTGTACATCTGCCAGCTCTTTAGTCCGTTTAAATGGTGGCAGACTTTGCCAAATACGCTTGCCATATGGCTTAGTAATGAGTCGCGGATCACAGATCATGAGTATACCGTGATCATTTTCATCGCGAATTAACCGCCCAGCACCTTGTTTGAGCGTAATTACCGAATACGGTAGCTGATACTCTATAAATGCATTTTTACCTTCGGCATTCATTTTATCGATACGAGCAGATAACACCGGGTCATCTGGCGGTGCGAATGGGAGCTTGTCGATAATCACCACACTCAACGCTTCACCGCGTACGTCGACACCTTCCCAAAAGCTTTGTGAACCAACCAGCACGGCATTACCGATTTTACGAAAGCGCTCTAACAGCTCGGTGCGTGAGCTTTCACCTTGCATAAGCAATGGATATTCCATACCTTCAGTTTCAAAGACTTCTTTGAGCATAGCGTGAATTTCACGCATGGCGCGCAAACTGGTGCATAGGACAAATGCACGCCCTTGGCTTGCACGTAGCACTGGAATGCTAGCCGCAACTACAGCAGCTGTATAAGCTGGGCTATTTGGTTCTGGCATGCCTTGCGGAGCATATAAAATGGCTTGTTTTTCGTAATCAAACGGGCTAGTCCAATACGCAGTTTTAGCTTCAAGCAAGCCCATTTGTGCGAGATAGTGGCTAAAATCGGTTTTAACGGCTAGTGTGGCAGAGGTGAATACCCAAGCTCGTGGCTGAGCATTTAGCTGTTTGCCAAAGCCTTCTGCTACGCTTAAGGGCGTGGCATGTAATTGTACAGATTGTGTAAACACTTCTACCCAACGCACTAAATCCTCGTTACCACCTGCATACCAACGGGCTAATTGCATTAACAAAGTCTCACTACGTTGCCAACATTTTTCCAGTTCAGGATCACGCGCAGCTTGGCTTTCTAACACCTTTGCCAAAAGCGCGAGCTCGGTTTGCATATGGGTATAAGCTTCATCAAAGCCTTTTAATGCGAGCGCTTTTTGCACAGGCATCCGAGACCCTTCATACATAAAAACTAACCTAAAGTCTTTAGTGGCTTTTTCTAATTTAGGAATTGCCTCAGCAAGTGCAATGCAATCTTTAGCTAACACCATTTGTGCGGCAAGTGCATCGCGCGTGAGTTCTATGACTTGGCTTGTTGAAACATCTTCACCAAAAAATAAGCCTGCAACTTCTGGCAATTGGTGAGCTTCATCAAAAATTACTGTATTTGCGTTAGGTAAAAGCTCGGCAACACCTTCATCACGCAACATGACATCTGCAAAAAATAAATGGTGGTTGACCACAACAACATCAGCTGCAAGGGCGCGTTTACGAGCTTCCATGACAAAGCAATCTTTGTAAAAGCTGCAATCTGCACCCATACAGTTATCACGCGTACTGGTTACGCTAGGCCAAATGGTGGCGTTTTCAGGGACTGAAGTGAGCTCAGATTTATCACCAGTAGAAGAGTTTTCAATAAAGGTTTTAATAAGATGTACGTATTTCGCATCTTCACGCGAAACAAAACGACCTTCATTAGAGGCACGCTCTAAATGATGATGACATACATAATTCGCCCGACCTTTAAGCATACTAACGGTGACAGGGACTTTAAGCGCATCGCGCACATTGGGCAAATCGCGCGTAAAGAGTTGGTCTTGCAGGTTTTTAGTTCCGGTAGAAATAATGACTTTTCCACCAGAAAGTAACGCTGGTACTAAATAAGCAAAGGTTTTACCAGTGCCCGTACCCGCTTCTGCGACCAGCTGAGTATTATTGCTAATAGTCTCTTCAATCGCCAGCGCCATTTCTAACTGTTGGCTACGTGGGTGATAGCCAGCAATCGCTTTAGATAAGGCTCCGCCTGCATTAAATACTTTATTTAAGTCAGACATGCAGTCTTAACGGACTATAAATTGGATGAGTTTATTAATCATGATTTCATGCTGAATATTTAAATTGTATTCACTTAAAAGTGATATGTAAAAAGAATTAGATTTTACGTGACCTCGCCACTTGTAGTTAGATATTTTTTAAATTAATACACCTATCTCAGTATCAGCAATCCAAGGTAATTTTACTTATTTAAAATAATTTTGATGTTTATGCATCTAATAATCACTTGCATCCGGTGTAAACAACTCAGCAGGGCATTCGAACCCTAACGACTTTCGGGGTCTCGTATTGAGTTGCCACGCAATCGCATCTGACACTTCCTGGCCGAAGATACTTAAGTCTTCACCTTTGGGCAGGTACTGCCGCAGTAATCCATTGGTGTTTTCCTTAATCCCACGTTGCCATGGACTATGTGGGTCTGCAAAGTATACTTTAACGCCCGTGTTTTTCGTTAACTCAGCATGCCTTGCCATTTCACGTCC